>JBDTNA010000076.1:0-10544 GCA_039933985.1 Gemmatimonadales bacterium
TCTCTAATGCGATGCTTGCCGGCTGACCATCAATGTCAACCGATTGCGCCGCGTTGAATTTCGATGCGTCGTCACCCACTGTGATCTCGCGTGCCAGCACCTCGTCGGCGATCCGCGCCTTGTGGGCACGAACAGCCTCCTCCAGCTCCGCCGTCCCGCCTATTGCAAGCACAATCCTGTCGCTCACCGCAAATCCGGCGTCCTTCCTCATTCTCTGGACCCGGCTTACGACCTCCCGGGCCAGTCCTTCCATCCTCAGCTCCGGCGTCACCACCGAATCGAGTGCAGCGAAATACCCCGAAGCTTCCTTAACGGTCATGTCACCCGATGCGGTACGGATAATCGTCAGATCGTCCGGATCGAGCGTACGTGATTCGTTGCCAACTGAAATCGCCAGCTCCTCCCCTCTCTCGAACGCCATCAGCGCCTCGCTCGAGAGCGCACCAACAGCTGCTGCCGCGAGAGGCGTATTCTTTCCGAACTTTTTCCCAAGCGCTCTGAAATTAGCCTTCGCCTCGAGCTTTACGAGCTCGTCGGCGGAGGTCAGGAAACTAACCTGCTTGACGTTCAATTCGCTCGACAGCAACGGAACGAGCGATTCCAGCTCGGTTGACCCGCTTCGTGAAGCGGTCGCCTGATGAGGCACGACACATACCATTCGGGCCAGTGGCTGCCGCACCTTGATTTCAGCCTCTTCACGAGCTGCCCGGCCCAGCGTGGCCAGTGTTCGAACGCTATCCATCGCTTTCTCGAGTGATTCGTCGCGCAGCTGCGAACCTGGCCGCACGTATGAAGCGAGGTGCACTGATTCGCCCGTTAGCTCGACATGCACCCAGTCGCTCACGAACGGCGCAAATGGAGCGAGCAGACGGCACGTCACAACCAGAACCTCGCGAAGCGTCGCGAACGCTGCACGATTGTCGTCTGTCTCGACGTCGTAGAAGCGGCCCCGATTCAGTCTCACATACCAGTTCGAGACGTCGTCAACGAAGAACGTCATGATCGCGCGGGCTGCCACCGTTGCGTCGTAATTCTCGAGCGCTTGATCGACTTTATGCTCTACAGTCGCAAGGCGAGACAGAATCCAGCGGTCGATCGCCGGGCGCGCCGAAACCGCGGGATCGGCGTCCGATGGCTCGTAGCCAAAGTTGGCATACAGCGCGAAGATTCCGCTGTAGACGTTTTTGAACGTCAGCAGGAAACGGCCGACCGTATCGCGAATAGCGGCTTCGTCGAACCTGCGCGGTACCCAGACCTGACTCGTCGCAACGAAAAAGAGCCGGATAGCATCGGCACCGTACCTGGGGATCACCGACCATGGATCGACGACATTGCCGCGGCTCTTCGACATCTTGCCGCCTTCCGCGTCGAGCACCAGGTCGTTCACTACGACGTGACCATACGGTGCCGTATGGACCGATTCGCCAACGTGTGAGATATGCTCGAGAGTATTTCGCGGCAGAGCGTCACCGAGACCGGTCGCGATTGCGATCAGCGAGTAGAACCATCCGCGCGTCTGGTCAACGCCTTCCGCAATGAAATCGGCTGGATAGTTCTGCTCGAGCTTGTCGGCGTTCTCGAACGGGAAATGCCACTGCGCGAACGGCATCGATCCGGAGTCGAACCAGGCATCGATGACTTCGGGCACGCGACGCATCGTGCCGCCGCACTGCGCACATGTCCACGTATGCGCGTCGATGTACGGCTTGTGAGGATCGAATCCGTCGCCGACATCGGCGCCCGATTTCTCCGCGAGATCCGCGAAGCTGCCGACCACATCGATGTGCGACGCGTTCCTGTCGCAAATCCAGAGCGGAAGCGGCGTTCCCCAGTACCGTTCGCGCGATATGGCCCAATCGATGTTGTTGGTCAACCATTCGCCGAACCGGCCTTCGCCCATCTCAGGCGGATGCCAGTCGACACGGGCATTCCGCGCCAGCATCGCATCCTTGTACGATGACGTGCGCACGAACCACGATGTGCGGGCGTAGTAAAGAAGCGGAGTGTCGCAGCGCCAGCAGTGCGGATATGAATGCTCGATTGTGCTCGCCTTCCATAACACGCCGCGACGCTTCAGCTCACCGATGATGATCTCGTCAGCTTTCTTGACGAACATTCCGCCGACAAGCGGCATGTCGGCAGGAAATTCGCAGCGCCCATCGACCGGCTGCACGAATGAGAGACCATTGCGCTGCCCCGCAGCGTAGTCGTCTGCGCCGAATGCCGGCGCCATGTGCACGACGCCGGTGCCGTCGTCAGCGGAGACAAAACTCTCGCCGACGATGACTTCGTTTATACCCTTCTCGAACGTGACCCAGTCGAGCGGCCTCTGATACTTCATGCCGACCAGTGCAGCACCGGGGATCGCGCGCACTGTCTCCCATCTGTCGATGTAATCGTCTCCAAGCAAGTGAGGTGCGCGCGAGGCGGCGAGGATGATCGTCTCGGATCGATCGCCGGTTTTCTTCACCAGCTCGACGTACTCGAGACCTGGATGCACCGCGAGCGCAACGTTCGAGACGAGCGTCCACGGCGTTGTCGTCCATACGAGGATTCGGCGGCGTGTGGTATCGCCAGGGCTGACGAGATCGAGCGCGATGTAGGCGCTCGGATCCTTCACATCCTTGTAGCCTTGTGCAACCTCGTGGCTCGACAGCGCGGTACCGCAGCGCGCGCAGTATGGAAGAATCTTGTGCCCACGATACAACAGGTCGCGATCGTACAGCGTCTTGAGCGCCCACCAGACGCTCTCCACATAGTTGTTGCTGTACGTGACGTACGGATCGCTGTAATCGAGCCAGAATCCGATTCGCTCGCTGAGCTTCTCCCAGTCGGAACGATATTTCCAGACGCTTTCCCGGCAAAGCTGATTGAACTTCTCGACACCGATCTTCTCGATCTCCTGCTTTCCGCTGATACCGAGCTGCTTCTCGACTTCGATCTCGACGGGAAGCCCGTGCGTGTCCCATCCTGCTTTTCGCGCAACGAAGAATCCGTGCATCGCGCGATGACGGCAGAAAAGATCCTTGATCGTTCGCGAGAAGACGTGATGGATGCCGGGGCGCCCATTCGCCGTCGGAGGACCCTCGAAGAAGACGTATGGAGGATTGTTCTTCGATAGCTCCTGAGCGCGCTCGAACAAGCCGTCACGATCCCAGCGAGCGAGCACTTCGCGCTCGATGTCGTCGGCAGGCGCGTCGGTTGGAAGCGGTCTGTATCGCTGTGTCACTGCGTCGATCATTGCTCGCGTGCTCCAAACAGAAGTGATCCCAGCCGAACCATCGTTGCACCTTCTTCGACTGCGATCTCGAAATCATCGGACATTCCCATCGACAACACTGTCGCCGGATGACCCGACGCCGCGAGAATGTCCCGGGTTTCGCGAACAGAGGCGAAAGTCCGCCGGAGTTCTGGCTCACCGGCGCCAAAGCGGGCCACGGTCATCGCGCCAAGCACGCGCAAACCCTTCATTCCGGCAAGTCTCGTCGACTCGGATTCGACACAGGACATGTCGTAACCGCCCTTCGTTTCTTCCTTCGCCGGATTCACCTGCACCAGAACATCGATGGCGCGACCCCGTTCCTCCCCGAAGCGATTCACCGCATCGGCGAGACGCGAGCTGTCCAATGCATGGAAAAGCGAGAACTTGTCGAGAGACCTGACTTTGTTGCGCTGAAGATGCCCGATGAGATGCCAGCGAACCGGTACCGTCATCTGGTCGATTTTCCCCAGCGCTTCCTGCACTCTGTTCTCGCCGATGTCCGGCAGCCCTGCCTCAAATGCGGCGGAGACCGCTTCCGGACCGTGGGTCTTCGTGACAGCGACGATGGAGACGTTCTGACCGTGCCCTCCGCGCGCCCGAGCGGCGTCGATTCGGGCCCGTATTGCCGCGACCCGTTCGCCCAGCTCCGGAAAAAGCATAGCTATGAAATTTACCGGCTTGGGGGGTCTGATTCAACTCGGCGACTCGGTCGAGCGGGCACTACGACTCGGTCGGCAAAGCCACTGAAGATCGGTAATTAACTGCGCCTAGCTCAGCCCCTGAAAGACGCTCACGATGAGCCGGCGAAGATCGTTGTACGTGACGAGAGCGAACAACAGCAGCACCGCAAAAAGTCCCGCCCGCAGGATGTACTCCTTCGTGCGCAAGCTGAACGCCTTGCCCTTCACTCCCTCGAGAAGTCCGATGACGATCTGGCCACCGTCGAGAATCGGGATCGGGAGAAGATTGAACACCGCGAGGTTCGTGCTGATCAGTGCCAACAGAAACAGCAGCTGCTCGAATCCGCCGCGCGCCGCTTGCACCGAGGCCTGCGCGATCATGATCGGACCGCCCAGCTCGCTTGCAGATACGCGACGCGTCGCAAGACCATTCAGCGCATCGATGACCGAACCGGCCATTCTCCACGTCGCATGCCATCCCGACGTCGCCGCTTCAGCGAAGCCCACGGGTGTCGATCTCTGCACCGGAAGAATTCCGATTCGCCCGACACTGTCGATCTTGCCGGTGAACGGATTCGTGGCCGTATCGGCTGCCGGAGTTACGCTGAATTCACGGCTCTGCGCATTCCTGATCACCTGGAACGTCAGCGGAATTCCCGGCGATGCGCTCACCTTCTTAACCAGTCCGTTCCAGTCAACCGGAACTCCGTTGATCGCTACAATGCTGTCACCGTGTTGCAAACCGGCTTTCGCTCCCGGCTTCCCCGCGAACAGCGAATCCGCCGTCGTCGAGAGATATGGTGATCCATAGTGGACGAACATTCCGGTGGTTACCACGAGCGCGAGAACGATGTTCATCGTCACGCCAGCCATGAGAATCATCAGGCGCGCCGGGAGCGGCTTCGACTCGAACCACCGATTCTGAGGAATGGGCTTCGGCCCGAACGGCATCATCGCGTTCGGATCGAGCGGCTCGCCGCCAGGGGCGACCTGCGTTGCGGAATTTTCGCTGCCACCTTCCAGAAATGCGGTCGCCTCATCGTCTTTCGAGGCCATTCTTACATAGCCGCCGATCGGCAGCGCCGCGAGGACGTATTCCGTCTCGCCCCACCGCTTACGCCACAGCGCCTTCCCGAATCCAATCGAGAAGCGCGGCGTGTAGACCCCGACCGCTTTCGCGGCAAGGAAATGTCCCAGCTCGTGAACGAACACCACGATGCCGAAAACGAAAATCGGTGCGATGTATGCCAGCATCAAAAAAGCTCCATTACCTTCTTTCGAGCCGCGGCGTCCGCGGCAAGCAACTGCTCGCGCGTCTTACCCGGCAAGTCTCCAAGCGTTTCGAGCGCTGACTCGATCGCTCTCGGAATATCTCCGAACCTCACCTTCCCGGCCAGAAACAGAGCGACGGCCTGCTCGTTCGCGGCATTGTACACCGCAGGTGCCGCGCCGCCGCGCCGGCCGGCGTCGATGCCGAGCTGGAGCGCCGGAAAACGAGCCTTGTCCACTGGTTCGAAAGTGAACGGCGAAGCGGCCACCGGATCAAATGGGGCCAGCCCATCGTCGTGCAGGCGCTCCGGATGCGTCAGCGCATACAGCACTGGCAGCTCCATCGTCGGCAAGCTCATCTGAGCGACCACGCTTCCGTCAACAAACTCGACGAACGAATGGACGATGCTCTGCGGATGAACAACCACATCTATCCGGTCGTAGGGAATCCCGAAAAGAAAATGCGCTTCGATAACTTCGAGAGCCTTGTTCGCAAGGGTGGCGCTGTCGATGGTGATCTTGCGTCCCATCGTCCACGTCGGATGCCGTAGCGCATCTTCGAGAGTCGCCTTCGCCAGCTGATCCTCGCTCCAACCGCGAAACGGCCCGCCTGACGCCGTGAGAATGATCCGTCGCACGTCCGACTTGGGCCTGCTCCCGATACACTGAAGAACCGCGCTGTGCTCGCTGTCCACAGGAACGATCTCTCCGCCGCCTTCCTTGCAAGCCTCTTCCGCAAGCGCTCCAGCGACGACGAGCGTCTCCTTGTTTGCAAGCGCGACTCGCTTCCCCGCTCGAAGCGCGGCAAGCGTTGCATCGAGTCCGGCGGCGCCGACGATCGCGTTCAGCACGATGTCAGTACCTTCGAGAGTAGATGCTTCCACCAGACATGCGGCGCCCGAATGCCATCCGTCACGCGCTGTCTCCGATGAATCGACCAGACCCACATATCCCGGACTGAATCGGTCCTGCTGCTCGGCCAGCAACGCCGCATTGCTGTGCGCGGTGAGCGCCGTGACCGCGAATTGTTCCCGCTGTCGCGACATCACACGAAGTGCGGTCGTCCCGATCGACCCGGTCGAGCCGAGGACCGCAACGCCGCGCTGTTTCATCCTGGAGCCGGGAGAAGCAGGTGACTCAGCAGCATGTACGCCACCGGAAGAACGAACAGCAAGCTGTCGAACCTGTCCAGTATCCCACCGTGACCGGGAAGCAGCTTCGACGAGTCCTTCACTCCCGCGTCGCGCTTGAGCAGCGACTCGGCGAGATCACCGATCTGGCCGACAATGCCGATCGCGATTGCAAGCACGACAATGCCGGTTGACGTGAGCGACAGGTGCGCAAACGGCTTCAACAGAAACATGACGTAGAGCCAGGTTCCCAGTGTTGCAACGACGAGTCCACCAAATGCCCCTTCGACTGTCTTTGACGGGCTTACCGACGGAATGAGCTTGTGCTTTCCGAACATTCTTCCAAATGCGTACGCACCCGTATCTGTCGCCCATGTGACTGCGACAGGAAACATCACGAGCACCGTTCCCGCCAGCGCGCCGACCGAGTAATCGTGGTAGCGCAGAGGATACATGTACGTGACGAGAGACGGATAGATGATCGCGGCAATCGTGACCGCGAACGACACGAGTGGTTTGCGCTCGACGCCGCGCGCCCAGATCATGCCCGCGAGAAGCGCGAGAAAGATCAAAACCACTTCCGTCAGCGTCACGCGATACACGCCGAGGTAGCTTGCGTGAACGAGAAGCGGGATGACAGCGGCGAGCGCGATCGCGGGAATCTCGAGCGGCTCGGATCCACCCGCGCGCGCCATACGGATCAGCTCCCACGCGCCGATTGCAGCAACTGCTCCGAGGGCGGCAGTAAAGATCCAGCCGCCCGCGTAGATGAGACCGACCGTCAGCGGTGCGCCGACGAGCGCAAATAGTATGCGTCTTGTGAGCTCGCTCACGAGCTCAGACTTCCATGATCTCGGCTTCTTTTCCCTTAAGAAGATCGTCGATTTTCGTGATGAAGTCGTCGTGCATTTTCTGGAGATCCTTTTCAGCGTGTTTCACGTCGTCTTCACTCACGCGATCCAGCTTCTTCAGCTTGTCGCGGCCTTCGGTGCGCGCGTGACGGATTCCAATTCGCGCTTCTTCGGCAAGCTTGTGAACAACTTTCACGAGATCCTTGCGACGCTCCTCATTCAACATTGGCAGCGGAACCCGAATCACGCCGCTCTGGCTCTGCGGATTGAGACCAAGGTCTGAATCGCGAATTGCTTTCTCGATCGCCTGTACCTGACCCTTGTCCCACGGCGTCACCGTGAGAAGACGCGGTTCGGGCGCCGAAACGCTCGCGACCTGATTGAGCGGCATCGTCTGGCCGTAGACTTCGACTCGAACTGTGTCGAGCAGGCTGGTCGTTGCTTTTCCCGTGCGGATCGACGCCAGCTCGCGCTTCGAGCTCTCGAGCGACTTCTCCATCGCCCCGCGTGAATCCTTGATGATCTGCGGAATCGTGCTCATTGAACGAGTGTCCCTATGCGCTCGCCATTCACGGCTCGCGCAATGGCTCCAGGTGTGTTGATGTTCAGAACTATTACCGGAAGCTTGTTCTCCTTGCAGAGTGCGATGGCAGTCTGGTCCATCACGCCAAGCTCCTTCAACATTACATCCCGATAGCTGATCTCCGTAAAGAGCGTTGCATCGGGATCCTTCTTCGGATCGGCAGAATACACGCCATCGACGCTGGTCGCCTTGATGATGACCTGCGATTTTGTCTGGATCGCGCGCAGCGCAGCCGCTGTGTCCGTCGAGAAATAGGGATTCCCCGTGCCGCCGGCAAAGATGCACACGCGGCCCTTCTCAAAGTGTCGAAGGGCGCGGCGCCGAATGAACGGCTCGGCGATCTGCTCCATCGTGATCGCGGTCATTACACGCGTCTCCACACCAGCGCGCTCGAGAACGTCCTGCACCGCGAGGGCGTTGATGACCGTTCCGAGCATGCCCATGTAGTCGCTGCCGACGCGGTCCATCCCGAGCTGCGAGAACTGCGCGCCGCGGACAATGTTGCCGCCGCCGATCACGAGTCCGATTCCCGCACCCGTTTCCTTTACCTGCTTGATCTCACCGGCGATACGTCCGAGGGTGTTGAGATCGAAGCCTGTGCCCTTGCCTCCGGCGAGTGCCTCGCCGGAGATCTTGAGCAGTACTCGAGAATACGCCGGCGAGGCCAAGGGGTTTTTACTCCTCTCCCATCTGGTAGCGGGTGAAGCGACGAACCTGGATGTTCTCGCCCACCTTCGCCGAAGTCTCCTTGATGAGATCAGCGATGGATTTCTTCGGCTCACGAATCCACGGCTGATAGATAAGGCAGTTGTCCTTGTAGTAGGACTCGACTTTTCCCTCTACCATCCGCTGGACGATGTTTTCCGGCTTGCCGCTCGCCTTTGCTTGGCTCTCGGCGATGCGGCGCTCGGCTTCGACCTTCTCGATCGGAACTCCATCCTTGTCGATGGCAATAGGCGCTGCGCTCGCGATGTGAAGCGCGATCTCGCGTGCCAGGGTCTTGAAGTCATCAGTGCGCGCGACAAAATCCGTCTCGCAGTTGACCTCAACCATCACGCCGACCTTTCCATTGTGATGGATGTAGCTCGTGATGACGCCTTCCGAGGTCTGCTTTCCAGAGCGCTTGTCGGCCTTGGCGATCCCCTTCACGCGAAGGGCCTCGGCCGCCTTGTCCATGTCGCCCTTCGTCTCTTCAAGGGCCCTCTTCGCTTCCATCATTCCCGCGCCGGTTCTCTGGCGGAGGCTCATTACATCCTTTGCAGTAAACATCTCTCTTAATCCGTAGTTGTTGTTACTTATGAAAACGCCGCCGGCTTTTTGAGCCGGCGGCGGTCTGCCCGCAGGCAGCTGGAAATTAACCTTCCGAGTTTTCGGCGTTAGTTCCCGACTCGCTCGACGGCTCGGCGTTATCCGAGCGTCCGGCTTCTGCTTCTCCTTCGGCGCCACCTTCAGATTCTGCGCCACCTGCTTCACCCGTTTTGAGACGGGCTGCAATCGCTTCCGGCTTCGCCCGGCGGCGGCGCGGACGGCGCTTCCGCTTGCGATCCCCTTCGCCTTCCGGCTCGGCACCGCGGTCGGAGCTGTACGTGTACGACTCCGCTTCTTCGGCCTCTTCGCGAATAGGTGCTTCACGACGTGCTTCGATGATCGCGTCGGAGATTGCGTGCGTGACGAGCTCGACCGACTTGATCGCGTCGTCGTTGCCTGCAATCGGAACCGTGATCAGATCCGGATCTGCGTTCGTATCGACGAGCGCGATGATCGGAATACCAAGCTTGTTCGCCTCGGCGACCGCGATGCGCTCCTTCTTGGAGTCGATCACGAACATCAGGCCGGGCAGACGGTTCAGGTTCTTGATGCCGCTCAGGTTCTTCGAAAGCTTGTCGCGCTGGCGGCTCATCATGAGCTGCTCTTTCTTCGTGTAGTTCTCGAAGTCTCCACCAGCCTCGCTGCCTGCCTCGAGCTCCTTCAGCTTCCGGACCTGCTTCTTAACCGTCTGGAAGTTCGTGAGAAGACCGCCAAGCCACCGCTCGGTGATGTGCATCGCGCCTGCGCGCTCTGCTTCATCCTTTACGATGTTGACCAGCTGCCGCTTCGTGCAGACGAAGAGAACGCTCTCTCCGCGCAGGATGACATTGCGTGCAAGGGTCTTCGCGACTTCCAGCTGACGAAGTGTCTTCTGGAGATCGATGATGTGAATCCCATTGCGCTCCGCGAAGATGAAACGACGCATCTTCGGGTTCCAGCGACGGGTCTGGTGGCCGAAGTGAACTCCGGCGGCAAGCAGCTGATCGAGATTGGGCTCAGTCATTCAGTAAGTGATCCTTTAACGCTTGGAGAACTGGAACTTTTTGCGTGCTTTCGGACGGCCTGGCTTCTTGCGCTCGACCGCGCGTGCATCGCGGGTCAGGAGGCCGAGATCGCGCAGCTTGCGGCGGTGACCTTCATCGAGCTTGACGAGCGCGCGTGCAACGGCGAGGCGAAGAGCACCGGCCTGTCCGGTGAGTCCGCCGCCTTCAACGCGGGCCATGATGTCGAAGCGGCCGAGTGTATCGGTTGCCGTGAACGGCTGTTGAATCGCGGCGACGTGCGCGGAGCGCGGGAAGTAGTCGCCGAGAGTGCGTCCGTTGACCTGCCACTTTCCGGAGCCCGCTTTCAGGTACAGACGGCAGCGCGCTTCCTTGCGGCGTCCGATTGTATGCGTGGTGCCTGCTTCAGCCATTACTTCGTCTCACTCTTCTTGTTGAGGTCGAGCACCTTCGGCTGCTG
>JBDTNA010000077.1:0-10464 GCA_039933985.1 Gemmatimonadales bacterium
GCGCGTTTTCACGATATCGACAGCTGCTGATATCAGCTGAGCCCATTCGCGTCTGAAGAACCAGAGAACAGCAATCAGCGTTCCGAAATGCAACGCAACGTCGAACGCGAGCCCCGGATCCTGCCAGCCGAACAGAAATGGCGCGAGAGCAAGATGCGCCGAGCTGGAAATGGGAAGGAACTCGGTGAGTCCCTGGATAAGCCCGAGTACCAATGCCTGGAAGATT
Organism: Gemmatimonadales bacterium; assembly: GCA_039933985.1. Lineage (GTDB taxonomy): Bacteria > Gemmatimonadota > Gemmatimonadetes > Gemmatimonadales > Gemmatimonadaceae > UBA4720. The sequence continues at coordinate 227 of JBDTNA010000077.1, forward strand.
GTCACGCTGTCAGGTTGCCAGTGAGGTTGTGTAGAGATGCTCGTACTGGCTGACAATCTGGTCGAGCGAGAAGCGTGCGCGCGCGTCTTCGATTCCGAAATCGCTCATTGTCTGCCATTTGTCCTTGTCAGTCAGGATCGATAGCGCTGCGCGAGCCATTCCGTCGACATCACCGACTCCGCACAGGTAACCTGTCTCTCCATCGCGAATGACTTCCGGCATTCCTCCGGCGTTCGTTCCGACGACAGGGACACCCGACGCAATCGCTTCGAGCGCGCTCAAGCCGAATGACTCGCTCGAGGTTGGCAGAAGGAACAAATCGGCGGATGCAAGAAGCGGAGCGACGTTGTCGATCTTTCCTGGAAAATGGACGCGCGAATCGACGCCGAGCCTTCGCGCTTCGTCTTCTGCTTCCGGACGATCGGGTCCATCTCCCACCATCACGAGCCAGCCACCCATTTCGGCGTGAACCTTCGCGAAGATTCCGACGACGTCGCGCACGCGCTTCACCCGCCGGAAATTCGAGATGTGCATGAGGAGCGGACCTTCGCCACCGAGCTGTTCGCGGAGAGCAGGAGGATACCTGGTGCGGTCGTATACTTCGGGATCGATGAAGTTGTGAATCACGGCGACATCACAGGCAGTGCATCCAAACGCGTTGTAGGTCTCTTTGCGCAGGAACTCCGAAACAGCGGTCAGCCGGTCTGATTTCTCGATCGAGAACTTTGTGATCTGATTGAACGAAGGATCCTGGCCGACGATCGTGATGTCGGTTCCGTGAAGTGTCGTGATGACTTTGACGTCCCGCTTCTGCTCTCGAAGCATCTCACGCGCGATCCATGCGCTTGTTGCGTGCGGAATCGCGTAGTGGCAGTGAAGCAGCTCGAGCCCGTGGCTTCGCACCACTTCGTGCATCCGAACTGCAAGCGCGAGGTCGTACGGCGGATACTCGAACAGCGGATATCGTCCGACGTCCACTTCATGGAAATAGATGTTCGGCAGGAACGAAGGGAGGCGGAACGGCTGGCGATATGTAATGAAGTGAACTTCATGGCCTCGCGCCGCCAGAGCGATTCCAAGCTCCGTCGCGACCGCGCCTGAGCCGCCGTATGTCGGATAGCAGGTAATCCCGATCTTCAAGACGACTCCTTCCACCACCGTTGTGCGATCGACTGCGAATCCGGATCGTCCGGATTGACGCGGGTAACCGGAGAATCGCCGAGCTGATGGCGAAACCACGTTCTCTGCCGCTTCGCGTACTGACGAGTCTCAATAATGATCCTCTCACGCGCTGATGACAAATCGAGCTCGCCGCGAGCGACCTGTCGCATGACCCGATAGCCGCTCGCTTTCCATGCAGGGGCGCTCTCCGGCACGTTGCCCTCCAGAGCACGCACTTCATCCATCCAGCCTGCTTCAATCATCGCGTCAACGCGGCGCTCGATGTGTGATCCCAGTTTCTCGCCCGGATCCACCAGCAGGTATGACGGCGCTAACATCGGCGTTGATTCATCGGCAGCATGGAGCTCGCTGATTCGATTTCCAGTAAGGAGAGCGATCTCGATCGCTCGAATCAGCTGATATCGTCCGAGATGAGCGCGCGAAGGATCAAGCTCGCGACACCAGCGGCGTAGCTCAGCGAGTGCAAGCGGATTGAGAACGTCCTCGAGAGCCCGACGGCGACGGTCGTCGAGGTCCGGTGCGTTGAACAGCGGATCGAAAAGGGCGCGCATGTAGAAGCCTGTTCCACCGACAACGAGCGGTGTTCGGTCGGCGGCGGCGAGCATCGCCAGCGCATCGATCGCCATGGTTGCCCACCGCGATGCGGAAAACCGCTCAATTGGCTCCGCTACATCAATTCCGATATGCTCGATCGCCTTGCGCTCGCTCCAGTCAGGCTTCGCGGTTCCGATATCGAATCCGCGATAGATCTGTCTCGAATCGGCGCTGATGATCGTCGCACCGTATTCCATTGCAAGCGTTGCTGCGATTGCGGACTTGCCGGCGGCAGTCGGCCCGCAGATTACGCGGACTCTACTTGCGGCCAAATCGTCGGTCCAGCTCGTCCCAGCCAAGCTGCACGATTGTCGAGCGGCCGTGCACGTCATGAGCGGGCAGCTGCGTATCGCGAAGCGACGCAAACAGCGCGCGCATCTCGGGGACGGAAAGCGTATCGCCGGCCTTGATCGCGGCCTTGCACGCGACCGTCGCAGCAAGGTGCTCGTGACGCGTTGCAGTTCCCGCAACGCGATCTCCCGTCAGCGCGTCCAGCGTTTCGCGAAGACACTTCTCCGCATCGAACCGGCGGTGCGGCATCGGAACCGTGTTGACGATGAGTGTATTTCCCCCGAACCCCTCGATCTCGTAGCCGAGCTTTTCCAGGTACTCGCGGTTCGCCTCGAATGCATCCGCTTCAGCTGGACCGAGGTGAAGCGTCAGCGGAAGGAGCAGCCGCTGCGCGGGTGAGCTTCCGCTCTCGAGCGAGCGCATGAACTCTTCGTAGAGAATTCGTTCATGTGCTGAATGCTGATCGATGAGAACCAGACCATCTGAATGCTCGAAGGCTATGTACGTCCTGCGAAACTGAAAAAGCCCGGGAATCTCCTGGGGCTGGCGAGTCTCCGATTCGTCAGCGGCTTCTGATTGGCGATCGATTCCCTCATCGCGCGTTTGTCCACCACCATCCCGCGAGAGCGCGTCGTCGAACAGCCCCTCATTGCGTTGCTCAGGCGACAGAATCGACATTGCGTCGATCGGCCTGGACGTGAACGCGAGTGGCTCTGATCGCAACGTCGAGAAGTAACGGCCGCCCAACGCCGCCGATGCATCGAATGTCCCGAGCGCGCGGCGCACTGCAGTCTCGACCGCACGCTCGAGCGGCCACTTCTCGAGAAAGCGCACCTCCGCTTTTGCTGGGTGCACGTTCACATCGACTGCCGATGCCGGCAAAGTGATGTTGAGGAATACCGATGGCCTGAGCCCCGCAGATATCGTCGAGCGGTATGCTGCTTCAGCAGCGCGAACTATTCCTACATCGCGTACCGCGCGCCCGTTGACCGCGAGAAAGACCCGACGCGTCGCCGTTCCAACATCCGCAGGGCGCTCGACAAGCCCGCTCGTGTGAGCGGATCCGCTGACATCATCAACGTCTAGAAGGCCGCCCGCATACTTCCCTCCCCAGATTCCGCTCAATCTTGCACGCAGCGACGATACGGGCGGCAGCACCAGTACCGCCTTGCCATCGTGCGTCAGCGTGAATCGGACATCCGGACGCGTGAGCGCGATTGCGCCCAGGGCTTCGGTGATTGCGCGCCATTCTGAACGAGTGCCGCGCATGAATTTTTTTCTTGCCGGCGTGTTGTAGAACAGCTGTCCCACACTCACGGTGGTGCCGCGACGTCGCGCCGAGGATTCAGCTCGGGTGGTCGCGCCGCCCGACACGACGATGAGCGATCCCTCACCGTCGCGCGGACTCGTATCCAGTTCGAATCGCGAGATCGATGCGATTGCAGGAAGCGCTTCCCCTCTGAAGCCAAAGCTGGAAACTCCAACGAGATCGGAAGCCGTGCGAATCTTCGATGTCCCATGTCGCTTGAGCGCGAGCTCGGCATCGTCCGGCTCCATCCCGCATCCATCATCACTCACGCGGATCAGTTTGTGACCGCCTTCCTCGATCACGACGTCGATCGTCGTGGCATCTGCATCGAGTGAGTTTTCTACGAGCTCCTTAACGACTGACGCAGGGCGCTCGACCACTTCGCCGGCGGCGATCTGGTCCGCGACCGCGCTCGGAAGCACGGCGATGACGGACAACGCTACCAGTCCCGGCCGTTTGGCGGCGGTGTCGGGACGCTTCGCCTCTGCTTGCGACCCTGAACGTCCTGCTCCTGCTGTTCCATTGCATTCAACAGCTGCTCGGCTCGCTCGGGTGTCATGCCTGGAATCGCCTTGGGTCGTGGCGCTTCGTTCTGAGCGTTCTGCGGATCAGGTTGCGGCTGTGGAGTCTGGCCACCGCCTCCACCACCGCCTCCGCCACCTCCGCTCTTCTTGGTGCGGAGCGCGAGCTCATAGTTCCACTTTGCGTCGAGGTCATCTGCTCGGAGTGTAAGTGCCCGCTTGTAAACCGCAAGCGCACTGTCGAGCGGCTCGGTTGCTGAGTCGCCCTTGAGCGTGAGTCCCTCTTTCAGATGAACGTATCCCCCGTTGAATTCCGACCGGAACGCAACTTCGGAATCCTTCGACTGCTCGGCGCGCTTGAACAATGCTACCGCTTCCTTCATCGAGTCTGGCTTCGAGAGCATCGCCGTAGCCTGATTGTACAGCTTCGCGGCGGCCTTGTCCCTCACACTGCCTGTCGAGCATCCGCTCAAGATCATCACTGCGATTGCAGATGCAGCGGTCGCAACGGCGGACAGCTCGCGACGACGTCCACGTCTCGTCGCGAGGAATGAATCGATCAGAAGCAGAAGCAACCCCGGAATCAGGAACCATTGGAACTGCTGTGCGAGGTTGGTTCCTCTCGTGATTGACCGCTGCGCGGTACGCAGCCGAGCCAATGTTTGACGAACGGTGGCCGCGCGATCAGGATCGGTCGGTTGCACAAAGCTTCCCCGCCCTGCTTCGGCCGCCGCTTTAAGCAGGTCGGGCGAATAGTGCGTTATCACTTTCGTGCCCGTGGCATCCACTTTGTCTTTTACGACGCCATTCTCGCGAACCGGAATCGTCGATCCCTGCGTCGTTCCAAAGCCGACCGTAATAACCGAGGTTCCCGCGTCGGCAGCGCGACGGGCTTCCGCCAGGACTTCTTCCTGCTCCTCGAATCCTTCGCCGTCGCTCATCACGACGATCGCGCGTTCGGCATCGGACTTTGAAAGCGCGAGAAGATTGTTTGCCTGTCGGAGGGCACTCGCGATCGAGCTTCCGGATTGGCCGACGATCGTCGGATCGAGATTTTCTATGAAGAGGTTCAGCGCTCCCTGATCGACCGTGACCGGACTGAGCACATAGCTACGACCCGCGAACGCAACGAGCGCGAAGCGATCGTTCGGGGACAGCTCGCGCAGCCGATCGACGACCTGCTTCATTTTGGTGAGCCTGTCCGGCGACTCATCTCTCGCCAGCATCGACGCTGATGCATCCAGTGCGAGAACAACATCGATTCCCGGTTGTCGCACGACTGTTCGCTCGATTCCCCATCGAGGCCCGACGAACGCAATCGCGAGGAATAGCGCGGCGAGTGTGAGACGGACTGGTTGCCACTTTGAAGTCTGAGCGGCGGTTGGAGCAAGACGAGCGATCATGAGCGGCGTGCCGAGATGAGCGAGACGCTGGGCACGCATGCGACGCGCCTTGGCGATCATCCAGGCGGTGAGCAGCGGCACGATCACGACGAGAGGCAGAGCCCATGGCCAGCTGACAAATCTCAGGTCGATCATGGAAGCGGCGCCTTCCACGCGGTGAGTCCGAGCTCGAGGAGAAGTGCCGCGAGAGCTATCCCAAGCGCCAAGCGAAACAGCTCCGTATACGTCACCTGCGTACGCGACTGAACCGGCGCACGTTCCAGCCTGTCGATCTGCGCGTAGATCTGTCCCAGCGCAGCACCGTCGCGGGCACGGAAGTATCTGCCGCCGGTAAGGCCTGCTATCTGCCGCAGCAGGTCCTCATCGATCTTCACGGCCTGATTCTCAAATCGCAAACCGAACGCGTCGCGTCCGACGGGCACAGGCGCAACACCTTCAGTGCCGACGCCGATGCCGTAAACCTTGATTCCGTAGACTGCGGCCGCTTTCGCCGCCGACAACGGATCGATGTCACCGCGGTTGTTGACCCCGTCGGTGACGACGATCATGACGCGAGACCGGCCCGGTGCATCGCGAAGCCGGTTTGCCGCAGTTGCGATTCCGAGTCCGATAGCGGTGCCGTCCTCGAGCTGCCCTGCCTGAAGATTGTCGATCGACTGGAGAATGACCGGCTGGTCGGTCGTAAGCGGCACCTGAGTCAGCGCCTCGCCAGCGAACGCGACAATTCCGATTCTGTCCGACTCGCGCGCCCGAACGAATTGTTTCGCGCGCGCTTTTGCAACCTCGAGCCGATTGTTCGGCTGAAAGTCCTGCGCGAGCATCGAGCTCGAAAGATCGAGCGCGAGCACGATGTTGATACCCGAGCTGGTGATGCTCTCGACGTGAGCGCCGCTACGTGGACGGGCGATGGCCACGATGAGGCTCGCAATCACGAGATTTCTCAAAAAGAAAATCGTGCGAGCGATGCCCTGTCCTGCTTTCGGCCCACGCGCAAGAACGTTCGTTCTCGAGAACACGATCGCATCTTCGGAGCGGCGACGGCGCCACAACCACCACAACGGCAGCACGAGCAGCAGCAGGAGTGCCTGTGGCGACTGGAATCCAAGGAACCCGGGCACCGTCATGCGGCTGCTTCCTGTTTTTCTGCTTCGCTTTCCTTTTCGAGGAAGTAGTCTTCGACTGACCGCACAGTCTTCCTTGCTGAAGCGCCAAGCCGCTCTGCCTCATCAGGATTGACCTTCAAGCCCGCGAACTTGATCAGGTCTGTTCGCCACAACAGCTCACCAATTCCTGCCGCCGCTGAATGAATCTCATTCGACGAGGACAGCATCTCGGATGACGTGTCCGACCGGCGAACGCCCGGCACACGAGCAGCGAGGTATTCACGCATTACGTCGCTCATAAGCGCCGCATGACGTTCTGGCTGGCCCGCCTGCACGAGCTGCATCGCCTCGATTCGATCAAACTCGAGCTCGGCGGCGCTGAAAGGATCGATCGGTGCATTCTTCCGTCGGCGATACCAGATCCACAGTCGCCACAGAAGTCCGGCCGCGACGAGCGCTGCCGCCAGCAATATCCAGGGGAGCCAGTTGAACGGCTTCATCTCGATCGCAGGCCGCGGCGGTTTCGGAACACGAAGGGCCGAGTCTTCGGGGAGAACCGAGCGGACGAAGACAGATCGATCGACGAGTGAGACGTACCCGGTCTGCCCATTCAGTCTTATGACGATGTCGCTCAATCCCAACCGCTGCGGTCCGATGTCCCACGCGGCAAGGCGGTAAGCCGCGCTCATCGTCACTCCCGTCGAATCCGGAATGGACTGCACTGCCGGCTTTCCGATCAGCTGCGTGTCGGTCGGGGATGCGGCCGTTGCTGAATCGCTCTTCTCGGGAAACTCGATCGTCGCGCCGACGGGAACGCGGACCCTCACGATTGCGACGAAGCGCTGTCCTACCGTTACAGTGTCGGGCGTGATTCTGACTCCGAGCTGAACGGGGATCTCCGGTTTTGCAGCAGGCGTTTGCGGTGCCAGTGGCGCAGCCGCAGCTACCTGAAGAAGCAGCAACAGCCCAAGCGCGAACATCAGCGACCGCGCCCCCGCTGTGTCTCTCTCTTACGGAAGAATTTCAGCAACGGCTCGATGTAATTGCCATCTGTACGAACCGGCACTTCGTCGATGGCAAGCCGGCGCAGCAGGTGCTTTCTTGCTTCGCGCTCGACGTTCACCTGCTTCTGATAGTCCGTTCGCACGCGCGACGAGCTCGTATCGATCTCGAATGTCTGGCCCGTCTCAGGATCGACAAACCGCGCGAGACCGATGTCAGGAAGCTCTCGCTCGCTTGGATCCTCCACCGTGACGGCAACGACATCATGGCGCTGCGCGAGAACCTTCAGCGGGCGCTCGATGTTCGGCGCGTCGAAATCGGAGATGAGAAAAATGATCGTCTTCTGCGACAGCGTGCGCGCGAGATGATTCGTCACGCCTGCGATGTCGGTGCCGCGGCCTGCAGGCTGGAAGGTCAGAATGTCGCGAAGAATTCGAAGCACGTGCTTCCGGCCTTTTCGCGGAGGGAGAACGTATTCGATGCGGTCCGTGAAGAGTACGATGCCGACGCGGTCGTTGTTCCTCACCGCCGACATCGCGAGCACCGCCGCGAGCTCCGTCGCAAGCTCACTCTTGAATCTTCTTACCGTACCGAAGCGCTCGGATCCAGAAAGATCCACCGCGATCATCACCGTGAGCTCGCGCTCCTCGATGTAGCGCTTTACGAACGGCCGCCGCATGCGGGCGGTCACGTTCCAGTCGATCGTGCGCACTTCGTCTCCGGGCTGATACTCGCGCACCTCGGAGAACTCCATTCCCTGCCCCTTGAACGTGCTTCGATACTCTCCGGTGAAGAGAGAGTTCACGAGGCCGCGGGTACGAAGCTCGATGAGCTTCACCTGTCGCAGGATTTCCGGCGGAACTCCCGACCTTACTGCTTCGCCGCCGGCGTCACGCGCCGGATGTGCAGGTTCCCGCTTGGCGCCATCGCGATCGCGCTTTGACCGGCGGAAGAGCGACCACCTCAGCTCCTGCGCTTCTTCCTCGCGCCGCGCGACGGTGTTCCCGCCGCGTCGTCTGGCGAGCGAAGTGCGGCGGCCGATCACGGCGCCGCTACGGTGGCCAGGATGCGCGACACAATTGCGTCGCTGGTCACCTCTTCTGCTTCTGCCTCGTACGTCGTGAGAACGCGGTGACGAAGCACGTCTGGCGCGATCGCCTTCACGTCATCGGGCGTGACGAATGCGCGCTCGCGAAGGAATGCGTGCGCACGTGACGCCATCGCCAGCGAAAGCGTTGCACGCGGGCTCGCACCGAATTCAATGAGCGGGGCCAGGTCCGGAAGACCTGCCTCTGCCGGAAAACGGGTCGCATGAACAATCGAAACGATGTAGTCGACGATGCGCTCGTCCATGTACAGATCGGCGATGCGATCACGCGCAGCCATGATGCTCTCCGGCGTCGCAACGTGACGAACCGCGATCGCATGTCCGCTGGCCATGCGGCGAAGAATCTCCTTCTCTTCTTCGCGCGTGGGATAGCCGACATGAAGCTTGAGCATGAAGCGATCGACCTGCGCTTCCGGTAACGGATACGTTCCTTCCTGCTCGATCGGGTTCTGCGTCGCGAGCACGAGGAAAGGCTCGTCGAGCTTGAACGTCGTTCCACCAATCGTGACCTGCTTTTCCTGCATCGCCTCGAGCAGCGCTGCCTGCACTTTTGCGGGTGCGCGATTGATCTCGTCGGCAAGAATGATATTCGCGAAGATCGGACCCTTCTTCACACTGAACTGTCCGTTCGACTGATCGTACACCTGCGTGCCGAGAATATCCGCGGGCAGGAGATCAGGCGTGAACTGAATTCTTTGAAAGGTCGTGTTGATCGTCTCGGCCAGCGTGCGCACAGCGAGAGTCTTGGCCAGTCCGGGAACACCTTCGAGCAGAACATGACCTCCGGTCAGAATGCTGATTACCAGTCGTTCGATCATGTAGTTCTGCCCTACGATCCGCCGGCTCACCTGGTCCACTACATCGTGGATCATTCCCGTGTCGGCGGACGCCTGAACCTGTGTTGCCACTTGCGTCTCCTTATTCGTTGTCGAACTGCGGAGCTGTTGTCTGTTTACTGCGTAATCGCGAGAATGATGTCCCGTTCTTTACCCGTGAGCGGGCGGGACGCTCCAGATGGTAGCGCACCGAGCGAGACTGGTCCAAATCGGGTACGCACAAGTCGCTCCACTGCGAGTTCGAGTGCTTCACAGAATCGCCTGATTTCGCGATTCCGGCCCTCAGCTATAGACACCTCTAACTCCCACAGACCCCTACTGATGTTTGTCGCCTCGATCGTGAGAGGCTTCATGAACCCGTCTTCCAGCTCGAGTCCGTTTCGGCCCGCACGAACTGCTGCAGGTCCGTCGCCGCGCACAGTCGCGACGTAGGTGCGCTCCACTTCCGTGCTCGGATGCGTGAGCTTGTGCGCACTCTCGCCGTCGGTGGTGAGAATGAGGACTCCTTCGGTCATGTAGTCGAGGCGCCCCACGTACGTGAGTCCGGGTTTGTCTGCGATCAAATCGAACACCGTGCGCCGGCCGCGTGGATCTGACTTCGTGGTAAGCACGCCGGCGGGTTTGTTGAGCAGCAGCCAGTGATAGCCGACGGGCTGCGTTACGGGTTTGTCGTCAACGGTGATCGTGTCTTCGTCGAGGTCGACACTCTGTCCCGTAATCGCGACCACTCCGTTGACCTTTACTCTGCCGGCGGAAACAAGCTCCTCAGCGCGGCGTCGGGATGCGACTCCGGCGCGAGCCAGCGCGCGCTGGATGCGCATCGATTCCGACATCAGCCCTGCGCGTAAGCGTAAGGCGAGTCTGCAACCGACGCTATCTGATTTTCCGC
>JBDTNA010000078.1:0-10436 GCA_039933985.1 Gemmatimonadales bacterium
CTCGCAACATTCCGTTTCGAGAACCGCAACAGGATAACCCGCGATCTGGCCGAAGAACGCCGCCAGCAGACCGGTTGTGATGTGACAGCCCGGCGCGTCCGCGGCCGAAATGCTCCCTTCCCAGCACTTCTCGATGTCAACGATCGCAACTCCCTCATCATCATCGTGCGAGAGAGTGACGTCGCCCCAGCCTGAATCGCGGAAGAATTGAGTAGTTCCGTTCCCGAACTCCTCGAGCGACAATTCGCCTGCCGCGTTCTTTCCTGATGATGTGTCGGTCACCCCTCGTTCGGCGAGCCACTCCTCGAAAGCGGAATAGACCGCCGCGCCGCCGGCAAAACCTGCTTCACGCAGCGCGGCCACCGCGGCATCCGGCGATGTCGAGGAAAGAACGGCAGAGCGCAGCTGCCGAAGCGTCGGAACCGCAACGCCCACCAGGTGAGTCGAAGATTCAGTCATCCTTCCCCAAGGTTAACAGAAAACGGAACGCTACGCCCGGGCGATTCTTCGCAGAAGCTCTGCTTCATCGACGATCTCGACGCCCAGGCTTCGCGCTTTTTCAAGCTTGCTACCTGCCTCTTCGCCGGCGACGAGAAACGAAGTTGCCTTTGATACGGAATTCGTCACACGCCCACCGGCTTGCTCAACTACCTCGGTGGCCTTTGTGCGTGACAACGTCGGCAGGGTACCAGTGATGACGACCGTCTTTCCCGAGAGGGCACCGCCGGCCGCTACCTGTCTCGGCTCATCGAGCGGCACTCCGGCCTTTCGCAGCTTTGCGATCAGCCGCTTCGCCCCCGTGTTGGAAAAGTAGCCAACGACTCCCTCCGCGATTATTCCGCCGAGCCCACGAACCGCTGTGATCTCATCGGAGCTTGCTGCCGCGACCGCATCCAGCGTTCCGAAATGACGTGCGAGAAGTTGCGCCGCGATCGCGCCAACATGCCTGATTCCGAGCGCGGCGAGCAGTCGCGACAACGGCTGGCTTTTTGAAGCGTCGATCGCGGCGAGCAGCGCATCGGTGCCCTTTTCCGCATACCCCTCGAGACCGAGAAGCTGCTTGCGAGTGAGGAAATAGAGATCGCCCGCGTCGACAACCAGTCCTTCAGAGATGAGCTGGTCGATTCGCGAATACGACAGCCCGCGAATGTCCATTGCGCCTCTCGACGCGAAATGCACCAAACCCTCGAGCTGTCGGCCGGGACACGCGATGTTGGGACAATAGATCGCGGCTTCCTCTTCATCGCGCTCGACCGGAGTTCCGCACGACGGGCACTTGCTCGGCATCCGCCAGGGACGGCCGCGCGGCACGCTCTTTTCGGGAATCGGCGCAATGATCTGTGGAATCACTTCACCGGCGCGCTTTACCTGAACGATGTCGCCCACGCGGAGATCCTTCTGGCGGATCAAGTCTTCATTGTGAAGCGTTGCGAGCTTCACGACCACACCGCCAATCTCGACAGGTTCGAGCACCGCATAAGGATTGATCGCGCCCGTGCGTCCAACATTCACGCGGATCTCGAGTAGCCTCGTTTCGGCGATGTCTGGCGCGAACTTTCGCGCGATCGCCCAGCGCGGCTCGCGACCGCCAACGACGCCGAGCTCGTCCTGGAGTCCAAGGCTATCGACTTTCACCACGCCGCCGTCGATCGCGAAGTTTAAAGCGCCGCGAACACTTTGCTCGATCTTGTGGGCCCACTCGTACACGCTCTCCATGCCTTCACATCGGGCCCGATTTGGCGCGACTGGAATTCCCCACATCGCCAGCTGCTCGAGCAGCTCCCACTGCGTGCGGAATGGCAGCATTGACGGATCATCGGCCGCAACAGAGTAGCCGAAGAATCTGAGTGGGCGCCGTGCAGTGACGCCGGGATCGAGCTGGCGGAGCGCGCCCGCCGCCGCGTTCCGCGGATTCGCGAAAACCGGCTCGCCGGCCTGGACGCGCTCTTCATTCATTCGTTCGAACCGGTCGAATGGCATGTATATCTCGCCGCGGATCTCGATTCGGCCTTTCGGCGGTTTTCCGCTGAGGCGCAACGGCACATCGCGCACGGTTCGAAGGTTTTCAGTCACGACTTCGCCAATGCTTCCGTTGCCACGAGTCGCGCCTCGAGTGAACACTCCGTCTTCATACGTCAAGCTCACCGCTGCGCCGTCGATCTTCAGCTCGACAGTAAATCCCGATTGCTCGATGTCGCTGCCGGTCGCGCGCACAATTCGATCGCGCCATGCGGCAAGCTCGTTGTCATCGAAGGCGTTGCCGAGCGAAAGCATCGGCACGATGTGATGTGTTTTTTCGAGAGAGCTCTGCGGCGGGGCACCGACTCTCACAGTTGGAGAGTCGGGACTTCTTAAATCAGGATGTTGTGATTCGAGCTCCTGGAGCTCGCGAAAGAGAGCGTCGTACTCACGGTCGGAGAGGACCGGCGCATCGAGAACGTAGTACTCGTGGGAAGCCCGATTAAGGACTTCCCTCAGCTGCGACGCTCTTAGTGGCGGCGCGATCGACCGTGTCGGGGTTTCCTGTGTCGACTTTCTCGCCATTCGAGTTGTTTTCCGCTGCGATGTGTTGATTGTATTCCGAGCTGTCGAATCGCACGGCGCGGTTGCGACCCATTTCCTTCGCAACATAAAGCGCGTCGTCGGCGGCCTTCAACATCCCTTCCGCGCCGCCTTCAATCTTCGGATGTGGCCATGCGGCAACCCCGAGGCTTACGGTCTTTTCGAGTGTGCCGCCTTCGAACGAAAATGTATGGGAGTCCACTCGCTCCCGCAGCCGTTCGGCAAATGTCATCGCTGCATCCAGTACCGTTCCCGGAAGAAGCAGCAGGAATTCCTCGCCGCCGTACCTCCCGACGCGATCAATCTCTCTGGCTTCGTGCTTCAGGATCTCGGCGAACTGCTTCAGCACTTCATCACCCGCCGCGTGACCGTACGTGTCATTCACCTTCTTGAAGTGGTCGATGTCGCACATGATGCAAGCGACCGGCTCATGAAGCCGAAGAGAGTGCTCGAACATCTCATGGAGCCGCTGCTCGAGTGCCCGGCGATTGTCGACTCCAGTCAGGCCATCGGTCAATGAAATCTGGAGAAGACGATCGTTCATCTCCGACAACTCTTTCTCGCGATCCGCAAGCTCGCGCTGGAGCTTCTTGATTCTCAACAGCGAACGAACGCGCGCCTCGAGCTCGGCAAAGTTGATCGGCTTGGTGACATAGTCGTCGGCGCCCGCTTCGAGGCCTGCGACAATGCGCTCGGTGGAATCGAGAGCAGTCTGCATGATGACAGGAATGAATGGCAGCTCGCGGTCGGCCTTCAGTCGCCGAACTACTTCGAGTCCGTCCATGTCGGGCATCATCACGTCGAGCAGGATCAGGTCAGGACACCAGCCCTTCACGGTGTCCAGCGCTTCCTGCCCGCTCATCGCGCCCTTTACGTCGTACCCGCGCGCTTCGAGACGCGCGCGCAAGACTTCTACGTTGTCTTCGTGATCGTCTACAACGAGTATTCGCCTCTTGTCGGGTCCGGCTGCGGTGTTGTCAGTGGCCATTGTTGCGGCCCAGGAATCGCTGCACTTCCGCAACAACTGCTCTGGGCTCACATGGCTTGGCAAGGTATCCGTCACACCCGACCTCGAACGCCTTTTCACGGTCCGATGCCAGTGCGTGCGCCGTCAATGCGATTATCGGGATGTGCTTGGTAGCAGGATCGTGTTTCAGAACCTGCGTGGCCTCCCATCCATCGATAATCGGAATCGATATGTCCATCAGAATGAGATCGGGACGCGAAGATCTGGCCTTCGAGATTCCTTCCTCACCATTCCAGGCTTCAGTCACTTCGTAGCCGAAGTGCTTCAGGATGGTGGAATAAACGATACGATTGTCTTCATTATCCTCAACAAGCAGAATCATCTTACCAGACTCGCTCATTTTACCTCGCATAGGTATTGCAATCCAACACTTCCAAGCAAATATCTTACCACCCCTTCCCGACGACCCTCGACGATGACCCCCGCCGACACAGCGAAAGGTGCGCAGCGCCGCCCCAAAGGACGCCCTTACAGGCAGGTAACAGACACCCGATCGGTCAGCATGCTGGGCATCGGAATGGTTGTCGGCGCCGTGATTGGAGCCGGCATAGCCCTGCTCGTCGCCCCGGAAAGCGGTGCGGCGACCAGAAGACGACTGAGCCAGGGCGCCGGCACACTCCGCAGTGGACGAGGTGTATGGACCAAGCTCGGCCGTGAGCTGCGCCGGGCCGCTGCCGCAAAACGCAAGACTGTCGAGATCGAGGCCAAGAGGAAAGAAATCGCCGAGGGTGCGGCGGGCGGCGCGGATTCTATCGCGGGCTGACCTGGGTCAACCGCCCTTCCGCGCCTGCTCCTTGTAGTACTTGTCGTTTACATCTGTGATCGGCAGCCGAAGCGCAGCCTCACGCTCGGCCCGCGCTTTCGCTTTTTCCCCGACGTCGTCATAAACATCTGCAAGGTCCACGTGGTGGACGATGCGGTCCGGCTCGGCCGCGACTGATGCTTCCATGTATCGAACCGCCTCATTCCAGCTGGCAGTTCCGAATACCCGCCCGCCAAGAATGTTCTTCGCGATCATGCGTGTGAAGCTGTTGAGCCGCATGACTTCCGCGTTCCACATTCCCATCACATGGAGACATCCGGCATGACGCGGATTGATTCTGAGGCATTCGAGCGCTCGAGCTCTGATCTCGGTGGCGTACTTGACCCGTCCCCGAGCGCTCTGGGTCAGCGCAGTCTTGCCCAGCGCACGAGCGAGGGAAAAGTGTCCCGCCTCGTCATGGGGGTTCAGCGGGAGGGCTCTTCGAGCATATTGTTCACCACTCGCGTAGAGACTGTTGCGCCGGGCCGCGTCAGAAGCGTAGGAGCCGATGTCGATGGCCGACCGCGACGCTTTCCAGAGTGCTTCATAGCTTCGCGGGTCGGCGGCAATGGCTTTCTCGTAATGGTCAAGGGCAGACGTCGCGTCGAGCGCGACGTACCCGCGATCGCCAATCGCGATTTGCTCGGCTGCAGTCTGGGCGTTTGCAGTCGAGACCGCTCCTGCGTACAGGATTAGAGCAAAGAACAGGTTTCGCATCGATTTCGGAGAGTATGAGTTGATACACAGCAGTACACCCGCTGCAACACAATGATCGTTCCCCGACTCATCGAGCGAAAGCGGAACGGCGAGCGGCTCCAGGAAGCCGAATGGCACGAGCTGATTCAGGCCTATGCGAGAGACGAAGTCCCGGACTATCAGATGTCGGCGCTGCTCATGGCGATCTACTTCAATGGACTCGATCGCGGCGAAACGAACGCCCTGACCGATTCAATGATCGAGACCGGCGCGCGGCTCGACCTTTCGCATCTCGACGGTCCGCGAATCGATAAGCATTCGACCGGCGGAGTCGGCGATAAGGTATCGCTGATTCTCGCTCCGTTGATCGCATCACTTGGCGTTGCCGTTCCGATGATGTCCGGCCGCGGACTTGGACACACCGGAGGCACGCTCGATAAGCTCGAGAGTATCCCCGGCTTCCGTACGAACCTTTCACTGTCCGAAGCAGCTCGTCAAATCGAAGCGATTGGATGCGCGCTCATCGGACAGACCGCTGAGATCGCACCAGCCGACAGGAAGCTGTACGCGCTTCGCGATGCGACCGCGACGGTCGAAGCGATTCCACTGATTGCAGCGAGCATCATGAGCAAGAAGCTCGCGGAAGGGCTGACGGGGCTCGTGCTCGACGTGAAGGAAGGGTCGGGAGCGTTCATTCCCGATCCGAATCGCGAAGGGAGTCTTGCCAAGGCGATGATCCAGCTCGGCGCCGATCGCGGATGTCCGGTCGTCGCACTTCTTACCGCAATGGACCGGCCGCTCGGATTTGCATGCGGCAACGCCCTCGAGGTTCGCGAAGTCATCGATGCGCTCAGAGGAGGCGGCCCGCCTGATCTGATGGAAGTGACTTACGCGCTCGGCGCCGAGATGCTGATGCTTGGCGAAGTTGCCGGATCAGCTGCGGATGCGTGGCGCAGAATGCGGGAAGCGATCAGGAACGGATCGGCGCTCGAGAAGTTTGCGGAAATAATTCGCGCACAGGGTGGCGACGATCGCATCATCGAGGATCCTTCAATACTTCCGACTGCTGCGCGAACAGCCGACTTCCTTGCCGGACGTGATGGGTTTGTCTACGAGGTTTCACCGCGCACGATTGGATACGGGATTATATCGCTCCGTGGAGGACGGCGAACAATGGAGGACACTGTCGATCCAGCGGTTGGATTCGTCATCACGGCGAAACCGGGCGATCGAGTCACACGGGGACAGACACTGGCAACCATTCACGCGCGTGACGAAGCCGGGATCAGAGAGGGGAAACGCGTTTTGTCAGAAGCGATCACGCTCGACGACACGCCAGGAACGTGTCTCGACCTGATCTCGTTGCGAATATCGGTTGATGGCTCCGCCCCATGGCGCAGACCAACAATGGGAGAGCCGTCATGATTCACAAGCCGTTGATCATCAATCTTGCGCCAACGGGAATGGTTCCCACGCGCGTGCAAAATGCGTCGCTCCCCGAAACGCCGGATCAGATCGCCGAGGATGCCGAGCGCTGTCGTGCGGCAGGCGCATCCATCATCCATCTGCACGCGCGCGAATCGGACGGATCACCCACCTATCGCAGCGACATCTATCGCGAGATCATTGCGAAGGTTCGAGGGCGCGCACCCGATGTCATCGTCTGCGTATCTACGAGCGGCCGCAACTTCAAGACCTTCGAGCAACGCTCCGAAGTCTTGAATCTCGACGATGATGTACGTCCGGAGATGGCATCGCTCACGCTGGGCTCGATGAATTTTCCGCAGCAGGCATCGGTGAACGAGCCGGCGATGATCAAGAAGCTCGCTGATACGATGAACGAGCGAGGTATCGTGCCCGAGCTCGAGGTGTTCGACCTCGGGATGATCGACTACGCGAAGTATTTGATCGATCGAAAAATTCTTCGCGAGCCATTCTACTTCAACCTTCTTCTCGGATCACTGGGAACGCTCGCCGCGAGCGCTTTCAATCTCGCTGCGGCCGTGATGTCGCTGCCGGCCGGTTCAACGTGGGCCGGCGCGGGCATCGGGCGATTTCAGTTTCTCATGAACTCGATCGCAATCCCGATGGGCGGCAACGTGAGAGTTGGCCTCGAGGACAACCTGCTGTGGGATCACGAGACGAAGGAACAGGCGACAAACCTTCGGCTGGTTGAGCGGCTCGCCAGGCTGGCCAACGCCGCCGAAAGGAAAGTCGCGACGCCTGACGAGGCTCGGCAAATCATCGGACTCAAGGCGCTCGTTCCGAAAATTGGCGTTCGCGCGCCCGATCCGGCCTACGTTCACGCATGACCAATCTGCCGACAAAGGAAAGAAAATTCACCGACGAGGAAGTCGCTCTCATCATCAAGAGAGCGGCTGAGCTTCAGCAGACCGAGCAGGTCGAGCAGGACCCGGCGACAACCATGTCACTCGCCGAGGTAGAGCAGATCGCGACTGAGGCGGGCATCGATCCGCGACTCATTCGGCGCGCAGCTCAGGGATTGGACCGGCCCCAGGCAACCAATCGCCCTTCCGCATTCGCCGGTGCGCCGACGAGGCTCGTATTCGAGCGCGTTGTTGACGGAGAGATTCAGGTTGACGATTTCGAAGTTCTGATCAACGAGATAAGGCGCGAGATGGGGCAGAACGGCATGCCAAGCGTAATCGGCAAATCCTTCGCATGGACGTCAGACTTTCGCGGTGGGCGCCGACGAAGCTCAGGTCGCAAGGTTGACGTCACCGTCGTATCGAGAGGCGGTAGTACGACGATCCGCGTCGAGGAAGAGCTGCGAAATCTGGTCGGCGGCTTGTTCGGCGGAATCATGGGCGGCGGCGGCGGCGGAACTGCCGGTATCTCGATGGCAATCGGCGCGGAAGTATTTCATTCAGTGCCGGTAGGATTCGGGATCTGGGCTGCTGCGATCGCGAGCGCATATGCCATCGCTCGCACGATCTTCGTCCGGATGGCGACCCGTCGTGAGGAAGGTCTTCGCAGCCTGATGGACAAACTCGAGGCTCGCGTTGTCGAGGCGGTGGCTTCGCACACCGTGCCGGATCAGATCAGCGCTGGCTCCGCGCGCCCGCTTGGGGCTGGAGAAGGCGGAGCCATTACCGGCTGACGCTGGCTCCACCAATCCTGCGCATTTGCGTCTGTCCATTCATTGACGCGAACACCCGCAAGAGTTCTCGAGAACACCGCTGCACTCAGCGGACGCGCATCAGGATTCTTCTGGAGGCATGCTAGAATTGCGTCTTCGAGAGCTCGTGGGATGTCCAGGCCTGCGCGAAGTGACGGCGGCACCGGTTCATTCCTCAGGTGCTTCGCAATCATCTGAAACGTGTTTTCCGCGTCGAATACGAGCTTGCCGGTGAGCAGGAAGTATCCGACACATCCCAGCGCGTAAATGTCCGCGCGGCCGTCGGTGAGCTCACCAACTGCCATTTCGGGTGCCATGTACGCCGGCGTTCCCGGCGTGAGTCCGACAGCGGTCGCAAGTGAATCGCCTTTATCGCCCGGCTTCACTGATTTGACGAGACCGAAGTCGAGCACCTTCACGAAATCACTTCGCATGCCGACTTTACCCACGTGAATGTTCGCCGGCTTGATGTCGCGGTGAACGAGTCCCTTCGCATGCGCTTCTTCGAGTGACTCGCAGGCCTGCCGAAGAATGTGAATCACGCGCGATGGCGGGAGTGGCCCGTGCTGGCGCACAAGCGTCTCCAGATCCAATCCGTCGAGCAATTCCATCACGAAGTACAGTGTACCGTCTTCGGTCACTCCAAAGTCAAACAGCTCGACCGTGTGCGGGCAGCGCAAATTCGCGGCGGCCTCTGCTTCGCGCTTGAAGCGCACGATTGCGAGCTCGCCTGATTCATCAGCGCCTGCGAGCATCTCCGGCCGAATGAGCTTGATTGCGGCGGGACGAGCCAGCATGCGATGAGTTGCCTTGTAGATCTCACCCATTCCTCCGCGCTTGATCAAATCGCCGAGTTGGTACGCGCCCATCTCGCGTGCCTTGCTGACCTGCTGGCCGAGCTTTGTCACGACTTTGGAAATGACGACCGCAGCTCCGACTAGAAGAAAGTCGGAATAGTGCATGAGGATGCCGCGTTGCAGCGCTTCGAGCGGCGAAAGTCCATGGACGCGGGTAATCATCATCGCCAGCGGACTCATCGATGCTCCGATGAGCGCCGCGATCAGCATGTCGCGGGGTGGCACGGGCACAATCGCTGCAAACATGAGGAGCACCGCACCGATCCAGGTGATCTGCGGGCTCAGTGGCTCCGCGCTCGGCAAGCCGATGTGCATGACCAGCGCAATGTCGAGGCACGTGAACACCATATACACGAGTCCAATCCTGAGCAGGAGCTCTGGATTCTGGTCGCGCCGGCGGATGAGGAAATAGAAGGCGATGGACGAAATCGCACTTATGGTTGCGACTGCATCCGGCGCTCTGAAACCTGGAATCGACTGGCCCGGATGCGTTGCCGGCCAGGCCACGTGCCACAATACCGTACCGAGTACCCACAGCACGGCGGCCAATACCGAAATTATCGAGAGCCGCTTGGACGCTTCGCGCAGCAGGTCTGGCGGAATCACGCGTGTGTGCCCGCCCGGTGTCCTGGTGCCGCCGGGTGTGGTCGGGTCCTGCGGTCCGATTCGCTGCGCGTGGTTCATTGGGGAATTATTCCCGTTTCCTCTGCATCAATGACTTTGTGTACGGATTCGGCGGATGTCACTGATAAGAAACGGAAAAACCTTTTTTTTGTCAAAAAAAGATACGACGTACTTGCTGCAACAAATCGGCTGAATCCGCTGAATCCGTATACAACGTCATGGACGCTGCCGGGGACGAGATTCCTAGATATCCAGATTGCTGACGAATTTCGCGTTCTGCTCGATGAACAATCTGCGTGGCTCGACTTCGTCGCCCATGAGAGTCTGGAACGTAATGTCGGCCAGCACTGCGTCTTCCATCGTGACTTTCAGGATCGTGCGCGTCTCGGGATCCATCGTCGTTGACCAGAGCTGTCCGGGATTCATTTCTCCCAAACCCTTGTAGCGCTGAATGTTGACGGAGCCCTTGCCGTCGCCGTTGCCGAGTCGTGATACGTACTCGTCACGCTCCTTCTCGTCGTAGGCGTAGTACTCGTCCTTGCCCTTGGCGACGCGATAGAGAGGCGGCTGCGCGATGTAGATGAATCCGGACTCGATCAGCTCCGGCATCTGACGATAGAAGAACGTGAGCAACAAAGTACGGATGTGCGCACCGTCGACGTCGGCGTCGGTCATCAGGATGACCTTGTGATACCGGACGTTCTCGAGTGTGAACTCTTCCTTGATGCC
>JBDTNA010000079.1:0-10293 GCA_039933985.1 Gemmatimonadales bacterium
CCCTGTCGCATGGCGCGGGGGAAACCTGGATCTCGAGATGGGGTTGTTCTCCGTCAAGTCGAGTGATCTCGCCGAACCGTTCATTGGTCTCATTACCGACATCGCCAGTACGGCCGGTGTGAGCTTTGTCGCCGCGGCTGCGCCATTCGTGCCTGCGATCAAGAAGGGGATGGAGCTCCTCGCCGGCAAGATAGGCGATGGCTCGCTCGAGATCGGCATCAGTACGACCCTGAGTCCGCCGACAACCGGAACTTTTGCCGTCATCGGTATTGGAAAGACGAGCATCGACATGACTCGGCTCTCGGTGGATCCGAGCGATTATCGATTGCTGCTCGACAAACAACCCGTGGAAGGTGCCCCGTATCTCGTATTCCGCCTCTCCAAGTCTGAACAGCGGCCTGACTTCGGGTCAATTCCGGAGCTCGCAGACGCCTACACGGATCTAAATGCAAAGGTGCGCGCCGGCATCGAAGCGCCTGCCCGCGACGCTCTCAAATTTTTCACCCGAGTGGTGCTTACGTCGCCCGACCTCATACAGCCGGATGCGGACAAGATGATTGAGAAAGCCACGGCGATAGTGGACAAGGTTTTTGCAGGCGGCCCGACTGGGGGGAAAACGAACGTCGTACCGAGCAGGCTCGCTGATATCGGGCTGTATGCGTAAAAAGGTCAGGCGGCGGGCACCGTTCCGATAAGAACGCCGCCCCTTTCACACGGTGCGGTCAACATACCGACCGTCCTTTTCAGCGAGTACCTTCTTTCATCGACAAGTCTCAAGCCCAAACGTGTTGTGGAGCTGTAGAGGCTTGGGAGAAAAGGCGATGCGGCAGTACGCGAAAATTCAGAATACACCACAGGGAACGGACTCCGTGTCGATGGCCCGTCCACGCCACGCCACGTCTGGTCATGCCGAATTGCCCACCGGCTTTGCGATGGGTGCGCGCGCAGTCAGCCCGGTTGTTGCCGATGTCCTGAATTCGCGCGGTCAACCGCTGCAGGAGAAAGCGCAGGTCGAGATGGGACAGCGGTTTGGCTATGACTTCAGCGGCGTTCGAGTGCATTCCGACTCGCGTGCAGCCGAATCTGCCCGATTGATCGGCGCAAGGGCGTACACCCTCGGTCGTCATGTGGTATTTGCGGCCAGTGAGTATCGACCTGGCAGCGCCGCAGGTAAGCGGCTACTCGCTCATGAACTCACGCATGTCCTTCAGCAACAAGGATCAGCGTTCGCGCTAGAACCAGAAGTGGTTCGTAGTTCGCGCATCGATCGATTTGAGCTTGAAGCGACCGTAACGCGAAGCTCGTGACCCAGCCTGTGCCGGGGGGCCAAGAGTATGGATTGCCACGCCGAAATCACATCACCGTCAGCCACAGGGGCAAGGCAGCGATTCAATGTGCCGGGCTTTGTGAGCCCGAGGCTGAGTCGTCGGGTGAAGTAGTCGAGGATTATGAGAATCAGGTGTGCCGTCCCGCGGAGACAGAGGAGGTTGGAGCCACCGTACCCGACGCCGATCCAGTTGACGGCGAGTTCTGGGTCATGCCGGAAACGGTACGCAAAGGCGCAAGACCGGTCTTCGATGACGAGGGCACGAATGTCATAGTGGCGTTTCGATACTACTCCGGCGGCTACTACGAGATTTAGTCTGAGCTGTGTCGTATGCGGACTGGGCCCGAATGGAGAACTTTTGGAAGTGTGGATCGAGGGATTGCGTCGCGAATAATTTCAACGGAGGCTCGGCAAACAACGTGATCCGTCCCTTCGAACGCATCCAATTCCTGACCTGACACGGCCTTTTTTTCCTGCCAGAACGCGACCACCGCTGTCTGGCTCGGCGATTCCTGGGCTGTTACCGAACAATGATACGAAAACGACACTTTGGAGTAAGAAAACGACATAGCGGTCACCGATAACTCCAATAGAGTTCACAACTTGCACCTCTGCTGGGTATGGCGCACGCTTGTTGTAATCTGGCCCCGATTGGCAGTGAAAGGTCAACTGGAGTGACCGACTATGCATATCACGCTGGATGCTTTGCTTGTCCTCGACGCCGTCGATCGCGGTGGAAGCTTTGCGGCCGGGGCTGAAGCGTTGATGCGGGTTCCGTCTGCGGTGTCACACACGGTTCAAAAACTCGAGCAGGATCTTGGTGTCGCAGTATTCGATCGCTCGGGATACCGTGCCAAGTTGACTCCCGCCGGGAGCCTGCTGCTCAAGGATGGACGTGAGCTGCTGCGCGCTGCCGAACAACTCGAGCAACACGTGAAAGAGATCGACGCGGGGTGCGAGTCGTGCCTGACGATCGCCGTCGGTGACCTGGTATCTCTCCGTGCCGTGTATGCGTTGCTGAGCGCCTTCTATGATGCCCCCGCTCATGAGTCCACTCGTCTTAAGATCACGACTGAACGGCATGCGACTTCCCTGCAAACATTGCTGTCTGGTCGCTCGGACATACTCATCGGCCTACCGGAGGGTCGGGCGAGCAGCGAGGGTGTTTGCACGCGCGTGCTTGGCGACGTGGAACTGACACTGGCCATGCTGCGGACGCATCCTTTGGCGCGAGTCGCGGAGCCTATCTCAACTCGAATGCTGTTGCCCTATCGTTTCGTTAGAAAGGTACAATCGCCCAACGGAGACTCTTCCGAATTTACGGGGTCGAACTTTCTCTCAGTCGATGACTACGATTCGCAAGTGGAAGCGATTCGACACGGGCTGGGGATTGGTTATGTGCCGCTGCATCTGGTTAGCGACGATGTCGAGGCAGGCCGATTGGTCACCAAACTGGCGGTGGATGCACCTCGCCTTCGCCTTACAGTCGCGTGGCGTGCAGTGGACCGAGGAACAATCCTTCAATGGTTCATAGACCAACTCGGGGACGAAAAGACGCGATCACGTCTCATTCCGCGCAGAGTCCGCGCACCCGACACTGAAATTCTTTCGGGTTCCCGGGCCAAACTGCCGCGCCTGAGTAACGGCGCAGTGCGACATGACGATCGAGACCCGTTTGCTAACGGGGCATAGTCAAGCCTGTCGCGCATATTCATTGATCGACTTCATCAAAAACTTTCGCTTTTTTGCAACGACCCGGGTCGGTATTTGTGTTCAGTACACGATTTTACGCGAGACAGTTACCAAAAAAACGCCAAATCGAGCGGGCGTAGGCGACGGCAACGGCTATTGCGTCGGGATTTATCGACGCTGATCGCTGGCGCTCGCGCTTCGTCGTCTCCGTTCGGGAGGAATGATGCCGGTCGCACCAACTTATCCTGGCGTATACATCGAGGAAGTTCCCAGCGGCGTACGTACGATCACCGGTGTAGCGACGTCCATTACGGCGTTTCTCGGACGGACGCCGCGCGGTCCTGTAAACGGCGCGGTCGTCATCACGAGCTTCGGTGACTTCGAGCGAACGTTCGGCGGGCTAGCGGCCAACTACCCGCTCACGTACGCTGTGCGGGACTTCTATCAGAATGGTGGGAGTACTGCCGTTATCGTTCGCCTGTTCAGCCCGGCAGATGGTAGCGGTGCTGCAGAGATTACGGTCGGCGATCTCAAGATCAAGGCGACGTCGCCCGGAAGCTGGGGCGGGAAGCTTCGTGTCGCGGTCGAGCTCGTCACTGACGCCGAAGCCAAAGCGTCCATGGGCCTGGCGCCGGAAGATGCGCTTTTCAATCTCCTCGTTCGTGACACGAAGCCCGGCGGCGCGACCGAGCGCATCATGAATCTTGCCGTACCGACAAAAGCGAACAGGGATAAGAACATCGTGCGGCGGGCCGACAAAGCTCTCGGGCAGGAATCGAGTCTCGTTCGCTGGCGCGGTGACGCAAAACCGGGGGGTGGAACGACGGACGCGTGGCCCGCGGACAAGGACACATGGCCGGACCCCGCGAACATCAAAGACGCGGCGAGTGACACCGCATCGACGAATGAAACGGAAATCGCGAACGCCGAGAAGGCGCTCGCCGATGCGAAGAACGCGCTCGGCTCGGATCCCGTAAAGGCGAAAGCATACGCCGATGCGCAGGTAGCTCTTCAGACCGCACAGGCAAAGCTCGCCGCTGCCAAGGCCGCAACTCCGCCGGGAGACGTCACAGCGGCCGAAGCAGAAGTCAAGACGGCAAGCGACGCCGTTGCTGCTGCACGCAAACCTGTAACCGATGCCGAGGCGGCGGTCACCGCCGCAAAAAATAAACTCGCCACTGCCGAAGCGGCGATGAAAGGTGCCGACAGCGCGGCGCTCGACCAGGTTGCGTACATCGGCGATGCCAACAACAAGACGGGGATGAACGCGTTGGCCACTACCGACCTGTTCAATCTCCTTTGCATTCCACCCGACGTACCGGGTGGAGATACGTTGCCCGCCGTTTACCAGGCCGCACTGACCTTCTGCTCGGAGCATCGGGCAATGCTGGTTGTGGACTCGCCCGCTGCATGGAGCGCAAACCGCGAGACCGCTGCAGCAAAGGCGGTAGCCGGCCTCACGGATCTCGGTCTTTCCGGAGTCGCTGCTCGCAACGCGGCGCTCTACTTCCCGCGTGTACGCATACCTGATCCACTTCGCGGCGGACGCATCGAGACGTTCGTCCCGTGCGGCATCATTGCCGGCGTCATGGCGCGAACCGATACGCAGCGCGGTGTCTGGAAAGCGCCGGCGGGACTGGATGCGGCGCTCAGCGGAATCAGCGGACTCGACGCTCCGCTCAATGACCAGGAGAATGGTCAGCTCAATCCACTCGGCATCAACGTGCTCCGGAGCTTTCCCGTCTACGGTAACGTCGTGTGGGGCGCGCGAACAATGCGCGGTGCCGATCAGATCGCCGACGAGTACAAATACATTCCGGTCCGCCGCCTCGCGCTCTACATCGAGGAGAGCCTGTTCCGTGGGACGAAATGGGTCGTCTTCGAGCCCAACGATGAGCCATTGTGGGCACAGATTCGTCTCAACGTCGGCGCTTTCATGCACAACCTCTTTCGACAGGGTGCGTTTCAGGGAACGACGCCAAAGGACGCTTACTTCGTGAAGTGCGACAAAGAGACGACGACACAGAACGACATCAATCTTGGGATCGTGAACATCGTTGTCGGCTTTGCGCCATTGAAGCCAGCCGAGTTCGTGATCATCAAGCTGCAGCAGATCGCTGGCAAGATCGACGTCTGAGGAAACCACCATGGCACAATTCGCAGTGAATCCGCAGCGGTTCGATCCCTACAAAAACTTCAAATTCCGCGTGAAGTGGGATGGACGCTACGTCGCCGGCGTCAGCAAAGTCGGCGGCCTGAAGCGATCGACGGAAGTCGTGAAGCACCGCGACGGCGGCGATCCGAGCAGCAGTCGCAAGTCTCCTGGAAGGACAGAGTACGATGCGATCAGCGTCGAGCGGGGCGTGACGCATGATCGCGAGTTCGAGCAATGGGCCAACAAGGTCTGGAATTTCGGCTCGGGCCTCGGCGCGGAAGTCTCGCTGAAGGATTTCCGAAAGGACATCATCATCGAGTTGTATAACGAAGCGGGTCAACTGGCGATCGCTTACAAGGTCTTTCGCTGCTGGGTCTCCGAGTATCAGGCTCAGGCCGATCTCGACGCGAATGCGAACGCAGTGCTCATTCAGCATCTCAAACTCGAGAACGAAGGCTGGGAGCGAGACTACGAGGTTTCCGAGCCAACGGAGCCTACGTTCACCGAACCGGCGTGAGGCACCCGCATGCGGCCACTGTCCGACACCGACGTAGTACGTGTCTGGGAGTACGGGTGTCGCGCTTCGCCCGCGCGACGGGCAGTCGCGCTCATCGCCGCGGCAGGCGACGAGGGAGATGACACGCGGCTCACCGGGCTGACGCCCGGTGAGCGCGATGCGCGGCTGCTTTCTGTTCGACGCACAACGTTTGGGCGGATGCTCGACTGTGTCGCCGCTTGTCCGTCGTGTGGTGAGCAACTCGAGTTTACCGTCGACGCGATGTCCCTTCTTCCGGACGGTAACGCGGACTACTCAGCCGACACGCGACCCGCCACACTCGTTGAATCCGACTATCGTGTAATCGTACGGCCCCCGACGATCGGCGACCTCGATCAGACCGGGCTCCCGAACGCAGAAACTCTGCTCGATCGCTGTGTCGTGCATGCCGAGCACGAAGGGCGTACGATCGCCACATCGGAGTTGCCAGCGTCCGTGGTCGAAGCAATCGACGAACATCTTGGTGTCGCAGATCCGGCGGCGATCATTGAATTGTCGATGAGCTGCCCGGCTTGCACGCATTCATGGAAGCAATTGCTCGACATCGCCGCCTTTCTCTGGACCGAGATCTCGGCACGCGCCGAGCGACTATTGAGTGAAGTTCATGCCCTTGCCCGCGCCTACGGCTGGAGTGAGCCGACGATACTCGAGCTCGGACCCGCACGCAGAGCGCGATATCTGGAACTCGTCCGCGGATGACAAGTTACCTAGCGGCGGTGGCGGCTCGGGAGCTCGACGCATCGGCGAATGGCCTTCGCACAGTGAACGCCGACGACGGATCGTCGTCAATTTCGAAGCGCGAGCCCTTGCGTGGCATCGCACCGCGCCTGGCGAGCGTCCACGAACCATGGGCGATTCTGCCTCTCGATGAGTCGACTGAAGTCCTGCGACCTCGGCATCGTGATACGAACGAGACACCTGAGATGCTGAATCGCGATCCGATGTCAGCTATCGATAAGACACCGCATCCGACTGCGCACAATAGCGAGCCGAAAGAGAGAGGCGCACAACGACCACGCGTCGAAGAGGGGACACACAGCCAGCCCATTGAACCCGTGAACACGGAACGAGTGCGCGTTGCGTTGCCCGATCGCATCGCTCGGCGCGGCGACACGCTGGCGGCGGCCAGCGACGCCGCTTCCGGGCTTGAACCAGGAACGTCATCCACTACTGTGATATCGCAGGTCAGGGATCAGAGTAATCGGCCGGCTTTGCCCGATCAACGATTGACCAGCGATGCCGATCGCAGGAGTGAGCGGCGCGATCGCGGTGAAAGTGCGTTGCCGGCAACCATCGTGTTTCCACGCGTGCGCGACAATGCGATTGTCGCACCGACACGGGGCGATACTCGTGACAATGGCACTCCTGCGCGCGAGATCGCGGCTGATTCGACCGCCGAGCCGACGGTGATCGTAACGATCGGTCGAATCGAGATGCGAGCTGTATCGACGCAGCCAACGCCGCGGCCGCCGCGAATCGAGACAAGGTCGATGATGTCGCTCGAGGATTACCTCGAGCAACGCGTGAAGGGTGTGCGGTGAGCAATGCACAGGTCGTCGCGGCAACGACAGCGACGCTGCGTTTGTTGTTGCTCGCCGGGATTCCGGCTCGTGACACCGCGATTCCGCAGCTCGATGTCACAACCCTTCCGCCCGATAAGGTGAACCTGAGCGCGGACAAGCCAGCACTCAACCTGTTCCTGTATCAGACGGCGGTGAACGGCGCCTGGCGGAATCGCGATGCGAAACAGGCGCGACCGGGTGAGTCGCCGCTCCCCCCGCTCGCGCTCAACCTTCACTATCTCGTCACTGCATACGGCAACGTCGATGACCGGGAAGGAGATTTCAGTCATCGCGTATATGGCGCGGCAATGAGTGTCCTCCACGATCATCCGGTGCTGAGCCCCGACGAGCTGGTTGCGGCGATGTCATCCAATCCCGCGCTTCGACAGGTAGAGCACGTGCGCATCGCTCCGTTGTCGACAAGCGTCGAGGAAATGGCAAGGCTTTGGACGATCTTTCAGACCAACTACCGACTCTCCATGGCGTACGAGGTTTCGGTGGTATTGATCGAGAGTGATCGAGCGGCGAACATGGCGCTGCCGGTGTTGCGACGCGGCGACGCAGATCGCGGCCCGGTAACACTGGCTTCGCCAGCGCCGACGCTGATGCGAGCCGTTCCGCCGGCCGGTCGGCTCGCCGTTCGTCTTGGTGAGACGCTCGTCTTCGAAGGCCGAAATCTCGATGATGGCATGCGCGTGCGAGTCAGCGGCCCGCTGCTGGCGGCACCGGTGCTGCTCGACGCAGTTCCTGGCGCGATGGCTAACCGCCTGACGGTGCAACTTCCGGCGGCGGGCGATCCCGACGCAATGTCTACGTGGGCTCCCGGCTTTTACACTGCGGCGGTAGTGGCTGCAAGGGCCGGCATACATGACCTCGTAAGCAATGCAGTTTCATTCGCCCTGGCGCCTATCATCACGCTCTCGGCAACGCAGCTGCCGGCGACTGTTCCGCCTGCCGCTCCGGCCGTGTTGCGGGTGTCGTGCGCGCCACGCCTGCGCGATGAGCAGCAGGCATCATTGCTCCTCGGCAGCACGGCCATCGTCGAGAAAGCGCGCATCGCGGTTCCAGATCCCGCGCAACCGACCCAGAGCGAGTTTGATGTATTCGGCGCCGCCAACGAATCGGTCGTTGTACGACTTCGTGCGGATGGTGTTGACAGTGTACCGATTGATGTCGTTAACCCGTTGATCTTTGATGCTGCACAGACGGTCTCGTTCCAATGATCGACACCGACGACGCCTGGCAGCGAAGTAACGACGAGTATCTGGGTCTCGCGGTCGCGTGGCTCCGTGCTCGACTCGACATGATCTCGCCGGTCGCACCGTCGACATCAACCGCCATACAGCCGGCTCAACTGCCCGCGACGCCAGTTTCGCGGGCGACGTCTCCGGTATCGGGAAAGGAAGAACAGCGAACATCTTCCATATGGGGGTTTTTTACATCGCGCGATCGCCGACCGAGTGCAACGTCGGAAGAGATGCCCGCAACCCCAGCGCGGCCCCCACTGGCTGGCCTCATAGCGCCGTCACGTCCTGGCGCAGGTGATCCGTCGGCCGAAGCTGCGGCTCTCGCAACCGAGCTCGCTGCGCGGGAAACGGCAGAGCCGATCCCTGCTTTGATCACGATGGCCACGCGTCTCGGTCTGTCGAAGTTCGAGCGCGACGTGCTGTTGCTTGTCTGCTCGATGGAGCTCGACACGCGCATTGCAGCGCGCTGTGCCCGCGCGCACGACGATCCGTCACGACCTTATCCGACTTTTGCCCTCGCGATGTCGCTGTTCGACTCGCCGTCGTGGGACGTGCTGTCACCGGAGCGGCCGCTGCGTTTCTGGCGGCTTCTCGAGATCACACAGCCAGCCGGTATTCCACTGATGATGAGCGCACTACGCGCCGATGAGCGCGTAGTCAACTATATCAAGGGACTGAATTATCTCGACGACCGCATCGCACCACTGGTGCGTCCGCTCTCGTTCGCGAAAATGAAGGTAACGCTTCCAGCATCGTATACAGCGTCGGTGCATCGCATTCTCGAAGAGCTCCACCGCGGTGCCACAGCGGACTCGATGCCTACAGTTTATCTGGCCGGCAACGATACGCCGACCAAGCAGCTCGTCGCAGCAAACGTTGCCGCGACGATGAAACGAGAGCTGTATCAGATGCCGGCTGAGGCGTTGCCGGCGCAGGTAGCCGAGATCGAGATGCTGTCACGCCTTTGGGACCGCGAGGCCGCGTTGATGCCGCTCGCGCTTTATCTCGACGCGCCTGTTGCCGAGGGACCGACGGCCGACGCCGCCTCGGCCGCTCTCACGCGGTTCACCACACGGGCTCGTTCCCATGTGTTCGCATCGACGCTCGAACATCGGCCTGCACATGGCGGAGCGTCCATACTCGTTGATATCGCGCGTCCAACCGCGCCCGAGCAGCGAGGGGCGTGGGCGGCATTGCTTGGCGATGTCGATCCCTCCATTCCGGGTCGACTCTCGGCGCAATTCGATCTGAGCTTGCCGGTGATCCAGCAGGTCGCGGAAGAGGTACGGAGCGCATCGCCTTCAGCTTCACCGACGCTCGATGCTCTCTGGACCACATGCCTGTCGTTCACGCGACCGCTACTGGATCGCCTGGCGAAACGCATCGACGCGCGCGCGACGTGGGCTGACATCGTTCTGCCGGCAGAACAACTCGGAATTCTCAAGCAACTCGTCGCGCAGGTCGAGCAGCGCAGTCGCGTGTACGACGACTGGGGATTCGGCGAGCGAATGACACGCGGTATGGGAATCACCGCGCTGTTCGCCGGCGAGAGCGGCACCGGAAAAACCATGGCCGCCGAAGTGATTGCGCATGACCTGCGACTGGAGTTGTACCGAATCGATCTCTCAGGGGTCGTGAGCAAGTATATCGGTGAAACCGAAAAGAACCTGCGGCGCGTGTTCGACGCTGCGGAAGCGGGAGGCGCGATCCTGTTGTTCGACGAAGCGGATGCGCTGTTCGGGAAGCGAAGCGAA
>JBDTNA010000080.1:0-10272 GCA_039933985.1 Gemmatimonadales bacterium
TGACCGCTAGCGCAAGCAACTCGTGGGGAATCGTCTCCGAAGACACGGAGGAGGGTTGGTGGAGCGTTCTGATCGAGCGCCATCGGTAGTCTTTTTCGCGTCTGAATCGTTTGCACCAGGCGAGTCGGTTACGCTGGGCGACGATGCCGCGCAGCACGCGCGCGTGCTGCGCATCGGATCAGGCGACGCCGTTGCGCTTCGAGATGGGCAGGGAAACGCTGCAACGGGAGTTCTCGCACGTGTTGCGAAACGCTCCCTGACTGTCGACGTCACAGATGTCTGGCAGATTCCCGACCTGCCACCGGTGCACATGCTGGTGCCGGTGGCGGATCGCGATCGGATGCTCTATCTGGCGGAGAAGTGCACGGAGATGGCGGCGACGACGTGGCGACCGGTGATGTGGCGCAGGTCGAGAAGTGTCGGCCCGTCGGGTGATGGCCCCGCTTTCCAGTCGCGACTGAAAGGCAGGATGGTTGCCGCTCTCACTCAATGCGGCGGCGGATGGCTGCCGGAGATTCATCCTTCAGCGCCAATCGAAAGAGCAATCGCCGCATCTCCCGGTGGCACTCGCGTGTTGCTCGACGCGTTGTCGAAAACGTCCCTCATTCGTGTTCCGCTTGTCGCCCCGGTAGTCGTCGCGCTGGGCCCCGAGGGCGGCCTGGATCAAAAGGAACGCGACGAAATGATGGAGGGCGGATTTCATCCGGTTTGTCTCGTCGGCAACACGCTGCGATTCGAGACGGCGGGAATCGCGGCGCTCGCTATCGTTCGATCGATGCTCGGGTCCGAAGGAATCGGAAAGCGCGGAAGCGACTCAACCCGCTGAACCCGCTCAACACGCGGAAGCAACTCAACACGCTAAGGAGTTTTGCATGACGGAGAAATGTCTCTTCTGTCGAATCGCGAACGGCGAGATCCCGACAAAGTTTGTCGCGGAAACGGGCGAGGCCGTCGCTTTCCGCGACATAGATCCGAAATCACCGGTGCACGTGCTGGTGGTTCCTCGCCAGCACGTCACATCGCTGGCAAGTGCTGAGGATGAGGAGGTGCTTGGGCAGCTGATGATGCTCGCTGCCAAGGTGGCCCGCTCAGAAGGAATTTCTGAAAGCGGTTACAGGGTGATCGCGAACACCGGCCCCGATGGCGGCCAGTCCGTCGATCATCTGCACCTTCACGTCATGGGCGGCCGGCGCATGACCTGGCCGCCGGGGTGATCTGCGGTGCAGCGAGCTATTTGTGGGTAGTTACTAGCGGTAGCTATTTGCTATTTGCCGTAAGAAATAGAGGTGAACGAGTCTAGTCCTGCGGACTTTTCCCAAATTCTTACGGCTTGTAGCAAATAGCTCGCGCTCGTAGCTGCCGACTATGGGCTGCGCTTCCGATCTTATGGCTACCCTTACCCCCAAAAACAGGCTAACTTTATGTTTCTATACCAATAATTATCAGCCGGCGCCATAAACAAAACGCCACGAAGGGGGGAAGTAGATTTTGTCGGAAGTCATAATTCATGACGACGAGAACTTTGAGCGCGCGCTCAAGCGCTTCAAAAAGAAGTGCGAAAAAGCGGGCATTCTCTCCGATCTCCGAAAGCATCGTCATTACGAGAAGCCAAGCGAGCGCCGTAAGCGCAAGCTGAACACGGCGATGCGCAAGAACCGTCGTACGCGGCGGGTCTAGGTCCAGTGTCTGAGCTTTTCGCGCGGTTGCAGGGTGACCTCAACACCTCGCGAAAAGCGCAGGACAAGGCAGGAACGCTTCTCCTGGGCACCGTCCTCTCCGAGGTCAAGAACCGCAAGATCGAGCTGCGGCGCGATCCCGACGACAACGAGGTGGTGGATGTTCTGCGAAAAGCGATCAAGAAGCGACGCGAGTCAGTCGAGATGTACGGCAAGGCAGGCCGCGTCGATCTGGCAGACAAGGAGCGCGCAGAAGGTGCGGCGCTCGAGAAGTATCTCCCTCCCTCCGTCAGCGACGAGGAGTTGAGAGCGGCTGTGAAAGCGGCAATCGCCGGCGGTGCCACCCAAATCGGCGCAGTGATGGGTAAGGTTCTCCCGCAATTCAAGGGAAGAGCGGAAGGCGGAACGATCAACGCGATCGCTCGCGAGGAGCTAGGCAAGCAGGGGTGATGACGCGGCGAGAGTTGTACACGACCCGAACTGGCGAAGACAACGCCAAGTTCGGGTTTTTGCATTCATGAATCAGCACGCACTCGGAGTTCTCGAATTTGCCGCGGCGCTCGATCTCGTCGCGGGCAACGCATCGTCGGCGTTGGGCGCGGAGCGCATGCGAGAGCTGCGTCCGTCATCAGAGCGCGACTGGATAGAGCGCGAACATTCACGCGTTGCGGCAATGCGCAGCCTTGTCGATGGCGAAGCGGGATGGCGGCCGCAGCGGATCGTCGACATTCGCTCGTCGCTCGCCCGTCTTCGCGTCGAAGGCGCGGGACTGTCCGCGCACGATCTTCTTTCAGTTCGAGAATTTCTGCGTGCGTCCAGGCTTTCGTCGGAAAGCTTCAGGAACGAAAAAATTCCCGCAGTGTCGCTGGCCATGATTCGGGCTGAGATCGACGCGCATCTCATCGCGCGCAACGAAGAGAAGGCGCTCGAGAACGCCATCGACGACGACGGCAACGTGAAGGACGATGCGTCTCCGGCGCTTCGCCGCATTCGTCGCGAGCTGCGCGGTGCGCAAGGGGAGATCGTGCGAATGCTCGAGCGCATCGTTGCGAGACTCGAGTCGCGCTTCCAGGTCCCCGATATGTCGGTCAGCGTTCGCAACGGACGCTTCGTGATTCCAGTGCGACGTGAAGCGCGATCCGTGGTCGGTGGCATTGTGCACGACACATCGAGCACGGGTGGCACCCTCTTCGTCGAGCCACCCGCCGCCATCGAAGCAGGGAATCGCGTCCGCGAGCTCGAAGCAGAGGAGCTGCGCGAGATCGATCGAATTCTTGCTGAGCTCAGCGAGTCGATACGACCATTGCGCTCCGCAATGTCAGATGCTCTCGAAGCGATGATCGTGCTCGATTCACTCTACGCGCGTGCTCGCTTTGGCGAAAAACTGGGCTGCGGCGTCGTCGAGTTCGGCGATCCATCCGAAGGCTTCGCGATACTCGGTGGCCGGCATCCTCTTCTTGTCGCGCAGGGAATCGCCGTTGTGCCCTTCGATCTCCAGCTTGAGCCTGGCGAGCGAACGCTGTTGATCTCGGGCCCAAACACCGGCGGAAAAACCGTTCTCCTCAAATCCCTCGGCCTGTTCGCCGCGATGGCCCAGTCGGGAATTCCCGTTCCGGTCAGCAACAAGTCACGGCTTGCGATCTTCGACGATGTGTACGCCGATGTAGGCGACGAGCAATCGATCAGCTCGAGTCTTTCGACGTTCAGTGCTCACTTGAAGAATCTTTCCGAAGTTCTGAGGTCGGCTACGTCGCAGTCACTCGTGTTGATCGACGAGCTCGGATCAGGTACTGACCCGGTAGAAGGTGCGGCGCTTGGCGGCGCCATTCTCGAAGCGCTAACGAACCGACGAAGCTTGTCCGTCGCCACAACTCACCTCGGCGCCTTGAAAGAGCTGGCGACAGAAGTTCAGGGAGTGGTGAATGCGTCGTTGCAGTTCGATTCGGTCGCGCTCGCGCCGACATACCGACTGATCAAGGGAATTCCTGGACGCTCGTACGGGTTGAGCATCGCACGTCGGCTTGCACTTCCGGAAGACGTCCTGCAAAGTGCAGAAGCACGCCTGCCGACCGGTGAGCGAGACATCAACGCGCTTCTCGCCGAGCTCGAAGCGCGCGAACAGCGACTCGGCGACCGGGAAAAGGAATCGGCGGAGATTGCTGAGGACGTTCGCAGTCGCGCGCTCCGCGTCGCTGAACGCGAGACCGCGATGCGAGAGCGCGAGCGGACGGCTGAGCGCGACGCCCGGAAAGACGCGCGCCGACTGCTCCTCGACGCTCGCGCTGAAGTCGATCGCACGATTCGCGAGCTCCGCGAGTCGGCCGCCGCTACCGCTGCGGATGAAGCGGCTCGCGAAGCACGGCGAAGAATGGAGCAGCTCGCCGCATCAGAAGGAAAGGCCCTTGCCGATCTCGACGAAGAAACGCGCGCAGACACTGCAATCGCACCGGGAGCATCCGGACCTGTCGGCGAAGGCGACTATGTATCCGTCTCTACGATGGGTGGCAGAACCGCGCGAGTCGTCGAGTTTCGCGATGGAGATGCAGTTGTCGCGTTCGGCTCGGTGAAGATGACGGTACCCCGTAGCGCGCTCGAGCCTGCCCGTCGTCCCGAAGGAGGCGAACGTGTGCATGTTGCGGTTCGTGGCGACATTCCCGAAGTCGAAGCGAAAAGCGAGATCGATCTTCGTGGGTTCCGTGCCGGCGAAATCGACGACGTCGTGATGCAAGCGGTAGACTCGGCCGTCCGGGCGGATCTCAAATCGATCCGGATAATTCACGGTAAGGGAACAGGGGCACTGCGCGAACGAGTTGCCGAGATGCTCCGAAAAGAATCGCGAGTGTCGAGCTTTCGTCTTGGCGCATGGAACGAAGGCGGCGCGGGCGTGACCGTGGCGGAGCTCGCGTGATTCCCGACGAGACCATCGAGCAGATTCGCGAATCAGCGGACATCGTCGGGATCATCGGCGAATACGTTCAGCTGAAGAAGACCGGTTCCGATTACCGCGGTCCGTGCCCGTTCCATCAGGGCACGCGACGCAATTTCTCAGTCGTTCCGGCAAAAAAGCTTTATCACTGCTTCGTCTGCGGTGAGAGTGGAGACGTCTTCAAGTTTCTCACCAAGCGACTCGGCGTTGAATGGCCCGAAGCAGTGAAGATGGTCGGCGAAAAAGTCGGCATAGAAGTCATCGACACGAAAGTCCGGCGCGAAGGACCGGATCCGCGCGAGCCGATCTGGGAGCTGCAGGCGACGGCCGCGGCGTATTTCCAGAAGATGCTGTGGGATGACGGTGTTGGCGCACAGGCGCGCGAATATC
The DNA here is from genome assembly GCA_039933985.1 of Gemmatimonadales bacterium. Lineage (GTDB taxonomy): Bacteria > Gemmatimonadota > Gemmatimonadetes > Gemmatimonadales > Gemmatimonadaceae > UBA4720. The sequence continues at coordinate 4,993 of JBDTNA010000080.1, forward strand.
TCACCGACCGCGGTGTCACTCGCGCGGTAGCGGATGATTTCGGTTTGGGATTCGCGCCTCGCGAAATCGGATTGATGCGGTCGTACATGAACGCGCTTGGTTTCGACGACGCCCGACTTCAGGAAGGCGGGCTGCTTGTCACGAGCGAGCAGGAAACTGAACCGCGACCGCGATTCCGCGGCCGGCTCATGTTTCCGATTCTCGATGCGCTCGGACGCAACGTCGGATTCGGAGGCCGGCTGCTTGGCCCTGGTGAGCCGAAGTATCTCAACTCGCCGGAATCACCGGTGTTCAGCAAGGGCAAGCTTCTGTACGCTCTCAACCGATCGCGAAATCTGATCAGGCGAGCGGACAGAGCTCTCGTCGTCGAAGGCTATTTCGACGCGCTGCGCGTGATGTCCTCGGGAATCGAGGAAGTGGTAGCGCCGCTTGGGACTGCTCTCACTGAAACGCAGGTCACGCTGCTTCGGAAATACACACGCAACGTTTTTCTCCTTTACGACAGCGACGCGGCGGGGCTCAAGGCGACGTTTCGCGCGGGCGACGAGCTGCTGAGCCAGGGATTCTCGGTGCGGGTCGTGACATTTCCGCCGGGCGAAGATCCGGATACGTACGCGCAGGCACATGGCAGCGCCGGCATCGAGACTCAGCTCACGAATGCAATCGACGTCTTCGAGAGAAAAATTCAGATTCTCGACCGTGCGGGCTGGTTTGGTGAGCTGCAAAAGAAGCGTCGTGCGCTCGACCGGCTGCTTCCGACTATTCGTGCGACGGCAGACGAGATAATGCGTGACCTCTACATCGGCCGCGCGAGCGAAGTGACCGGCGTTGACCGTCAGATTCTGTTACGGGAGCTGTCGCAACAGCGCGGCCCCGGCGTTCGTCAGATGCCGGCAACGCCGCCGTCAGGCGTCGTTGAGCCGTCGATGCCAGAACGGCCCGCGATTCGCGGACGTCAGGGCGACAGGCGTCGCGTGATGAGCGATCGGGGGACCTCCGCCGAGCGAGAGCTGGTGTGGGCTATGCTCCAGCAGAGATCCAGAGTTGAGAGCATCGCAGAGCGGATCGGGCCTGATTCGTTCCGGCATCCGGCATACAAGGCGATTTTTGCGGCTCTGCTTGAAGCTGGCGAGACCGTATCGCTCGCTGAGATCGGAAACTCTCTCGACCCTGACGCGCTGGACGAAGCAGAGGAGCTGCTTGCCGAGGGAGAGGAATTCAAGGACGCGCCGCGAACGATCGACGATTCGATCACGAAGATCCATGTGCGCGAGATGGAAGACCAACTGATCGATATCGAGCGGTTGCTGCCGCTCGCCAGTGAAAGTGAGAAGAAGGGGCTGGAAGAAGACAAGCAGAAACTCGTCGCGCAGATCAGGGCATCGGGGAAGATGGCGTTCAAGGCATTCCGCCGCGAAAGGACACGCTGAACCAGGAGAACTACATGCAAAGTGAAGTCGAAGCATTGCTGGCACTTCAGGAAGATGACGCTCGCATCGCCGAGCTCGAGAATCGTATGAATGCGCTGAATCCGCGGATGGCGGCGCTCGACAAAAAACGTGAATCCGCGGCCGCCGCCGTCGCACGCGCACGCGCTGCCGTAGAGGGTGAGGAAAAACGCCAGCGCGAGCTTCAGGGCAAGATTGCGACACACAAAGGGATGCAGGAGAAAAATCTCGCGCAGTTCGATGCTGTGAAGCGGCTGAAGGAAGCCACCGCCGCGATGGCGCAGGTCGAATCGGCCCGTCGCATTATCGCGGAAGACGAAAGTGAGCTTACGGCGCTTCACCGGAGGCTAACCGAGATGCGCTCGACCGTCGAAAACACCGAGTCCGCGCTTGCCGAGATCGAGGCGGAGCAGGCGACTGCGCGCGAGGAGATCGACAAGGAGCGGCTGGAGATCGACGCATCGCTCGAGAGTGCGCGCGCCGAAAGAGATGGAAAGACGAACGGTGTTCCTCGCCCGCTGCTCGGCAAGTATGACCGCATTCGCACGCGCCGAACGCAGGCCCTGTATCCACTGAGAGGTGAGTCTTGCGGCAATTGCGATACGGCGATTCCGATGCAGCGACGCAATCACATGGCGGTCAACGGACCGATCGACGTGTGCGAAGCGTGTGGCGTTCTCCTCTACCGCTCGGCATCGGCTTGAGGCGTCCGTGCACGATCGTCAGATTGCATAAGTGAGCACTGCCATTCCTGTTGAACCGGTAACGCCGCCGCGGAGGATCTCGCGATGGATTGTCGCGACACCGCCGAATGCCGAGGCGGTCACAACGCTGGCGGAACGACTTCAGATACCGGAAGAGATCGCGAACCTTCTCCTCATCAGAAAGCACGAAGATCCTGAGCGCGCGATGCGGTTTCTCCGTCCACGGCGCGAACAGCTGCGTGATGCGCTCACGATGAAGGGAGCCGAGAAAGCGATCGAGCGTCTCGCGCGCGCCACTGTCGGCAAGGAAACCGTGCTCGTCCACGGTGACTATGATGTCGACGGAATCTGCTCCACGACAATTCTTACACAGGTTCTGAATCAGTTCGGAGCGAACGCGATTCCGTTCATTCCGAATCGCCTGCGGGACGGCTACGATCTTGGTACTGCGGGAGTGCAGGCTGCGACCGATGCCAACGCCACGCTTGTCGTCACCTGCGATTGCGGCACTACCGCCGTCGAGCGTGTTGCAGATCTCTGCCATGCAGGCATCGACGTGATCATCACCGATCACCACCTGCCGGGAGAAGTTCTGCCCGATTGTTTCGCGCTGCTCAATCCAAATCAGGATCGGAGTGAGTCCGCGGCCGGATCTGGTGAACGGAATCCGGACGAGGATCTTGCAGCGGTCGGAGTCGCTTTCAAGGTCGCGTTGGCCCTGGCGAAGAAACTCGAGCAGAACGACGCGTTCATCTGGCGCATGCTCGATCTCGTCGCGCTTGCAACTATCGCCGACGTCGCGCCTCTCACCGGCGAGAACCGGATTCTTGTCCGCTATGGTTTGCGAATGATGTCGGAAACGCAGAACGTCGGACTTCGCGCGATGATTCGCGCGGCCGGCCTGGATGCGAAACCGATTACCGCTGGGCGCGTGGGCTTTATTCTCGGGCCGCGCCTGAACGCAGCGGGGAGAATCGATGAAGCTCTTCAGGGTGTAGAGCTTCTCACCACGAAGGATGAGCACCGCGCGAATCAGATCGCGCGCAAGCTCGAGGAGTTGAATGAGCAGCGCCAGGAGCTCGACCGTCAGGCACTCGATGAAGCTCGCGAGATGGTTGCTGCTCTCGATCTCGATTCAACGTTCGGAATTGTTCTCGCGAAGGAAGGTTGGCATCCAGGAGTCATCGGCATCGTCGCGTCGAGACTGGTTGAGGAGTTCGGCCGCCCCACGGTGCTCATCGCGTTGGATGGTGATGAAGGGAAGGGATCGGGACGCAGCATCGCGAAGCTTCATCTTCGTGACGCACTCGCCGAGTGCGGAGATCTCCTCACCCGATTCGGTGGACACAGAATGGCTGCGGGCGTCACGATCGCGCGCGATCAGGTCGAAGAGTTCGCCAGGAGATTCAATGCCGTTGCGGCGGCTCATTTGACTCCCGAAGACCTGGTTCCGGAAATACGAATCGATCTCGAGGTTGCGATGGACCGCGTCGGCGAGAAGCTCGAAAAAATCCTGCGGCATTTCGAGCCGTTTGGAATCGGCAACCCGACTCCCGTTCTCGTCGCCAGAAACGTTTCGCTCGCTGCACCGCCGAAACTCATCGGCCGTGATGGACTCAAAATCCGCCTTTCAACCGGCGCGGGTGAGCTCGAAGCAATCGGCTGGGGAATGGCTCCGCGAATCGCCGAGTTCGATGTCGGAGTTCCGGTCGATGTCGCGTTTCGTCTCGAGCGCGATGAGTACAAGGGAACGAGCCGCCTTCAGGCGCGCATCGCCGATATCATCCCGCACAAGCCGAACGACAACTGACGAATGCGCATCGTCGCGGGCCGGTGGCGGGGTAGAACGATCGCAGCGCCGCCAGGGCCGGCCGTTCGTCCAACGCTCGATCGCGTTCGCGAAGCATGGATGAGCATCATTCAACACGACATCCCCGGCAGTCGCGTGCTCGATCTGTTCGCGGGCTCGGGCGCGCTAGGTCTCGAGACGCTTTCCCGCGGCGCAATTGCGGCTGACTTTGTCGAGGCCGATCTCAAGACCATTCGCGTGCTCAAGGAAAACATCGATCTTCTCGGGGCCGGCGATTCAGCGGTTGTACATCGGGGAGATGCGATCCGGTTCGCTGAGCGGCTGGCTCAGGGAGCTTACGATATCGCCGTAGCCGATCCCCCGTACGCCGGGGAATTTGCGCGAATGCTCGCCGACCTCTGGCTCGAGCGCCCGTTCGCGCGGATACTCAGTGTCGAGCACGATGCTCGTGAATCGCTTCCTGGCGGAACGGACACGCGCAAATACGGATCGAGTGCGATCACCTTCTACCGCCGCGAGGAATAGCGTGGGAACAGTCGCGATCTACGCCGGAAGCTTCGACCCGATCACTCGCGGCCACGAAGATCTCATAACGCGCAGCTGCGAGTTCGTGGACAAGCTTGTCGTTGCCGTTGCCAACAACAGCGCAAAGAAGCCGCTCTTTTCTCCGGAAGAGCGCGTCAACCTGATTCGCGCCGCGACGGGCGACGATCCATGTGTCGAGGTGAAGCAGTTCCAGGGCCTGCTCGTCGATTTCGCGAAGGAGGTTGGCGCCACGCTGATCATTCGCGGGCTTCGCGCAGTCAGCGACTTCGAGTACGAGTTTCAGATGGCATTGATGAATCGCAATCTTTCGCCAAAGCTCGAGACCGTGTTCATGGTCCCCTCGGTCGAGACGACATACATCAGCTCCAGCATCATTCGAGAGATCGCTCAGTACGGTGGGAGCCTGGACAATCTCGTCCATCCTTCGGTTGCCGAAGCACTCAAAGCAAAATTTGCGGAACCGAAGGCATAGTCATCTCACGATCCATTAGCGGATGAACACGTTTCTCGAGTCCGTTCATGCGCGCGCATCGGCTCTCGCGTGCACCATTGTCTTCCCCGAGTCCCACGACGATCGCATCCTTAGCGCCGCGGCATCGCTCGCCAGGACCCGCATCGTCAATCCCGGATTGGTGCTCGACTCGACCCGGCCGGAGACATTCGACGCTGCCCGGGAAACAGGTGCCGCGACGGTCGAGAGTGAAGATGAATCGCCGCTTGAATTCGCCAATCGTCTCGTTGCCGCCGGCGACTTTGACGGGTGCGTCGCCGG
>JBDTNA010000081.1:0-10203 GCA_039933985.1 Gemmatimonadales bacterium
CTGACTCTTTTGATCCGTTCGCTACTTTCGCGGAATGAACTCCCATCGAGCGGTAGCGGTCGCCGCCACGGTCAAATCCGACGAGTTGATCGACGTCGGCACTGCCGACGCAGCGGCAAGCGCTACGCCGCCTGACACTTCCCGATACATCGTACCCGTGCTTCCACTGCCTGTCACCGACAGCAGACCGCCAAGACTCCCTCCAGCCGCTTCTGCCATCGCCGCTGCGTCATCCCTCGCCGCCTGAACAGCCAGTCGCAACGCGGCGCGCCTCAACTCCTCCATTTTGTCGCCAAGGAACTGCGCAGAACCGACTTGACTCGCCCCGCCTGCGAGACCTGCATCGATGATCTTGCCAACATCGGCGATTTTTTGAATCTCGACACGAATCGAGTTGGTGGCGACGAATCCGTTTTGCTTTCGCCCGTTGACGGTGAACTCGTAATCGGGAGACACGCTGTAGCCGGGGTTGGTGATTTCATCGGACTTGACTCCGGCGGACGAGAGTGCGCGCATCGTGGATGCGACCAGCTTTGCATTCTCCGTCGCTGCGACGGCGGCGGTTTCACCTCTGCCGGTGACGGTAAACTGAATCACCGCGCGCGTCGGCTTCACCTTTACTTCACCACGGCCTGTTGCTGACACCGCGGGCTCGCTCGGTACGACTTGAGCGGTTGCAGGTACGTGAATTCCTAGTAATGCGATCGAGAAAATGCAGATCGAGAGTTTCATGGCGCCCCAGGCTTGGTTGGTTTGGCGTAACATGACATCCCAGGCAACATCCTGCCGCCTATATTCGACCCGGTGACAAGCCAACCGGTTCAGCCGAGCTCCATTTCATCATCATCGGCGCGACTGGCGGCGATCGTCCTGTCGATTGGCGTTGTCGCGGTGATGTTCGCCGCGCTGTCGTACAAAGTCTTCGAGCTCGACCGCTACTTCGTTCCAAAAGAGCTCGTCCTCAATTCCGCCGCGCTTCTCGTCGCACTCACGCTTCTGCCGCGACTTCGGTCGATGCGTTTTGACGTCGCCGACCTTCTTCTCGCACTCTTCCTCGCGTGGAGCGCAGCCTCCGCAATCTTCGCGACCAATTACTGGCTTGCGCAGCGAGCGCTCGCCGTCAGCCTCTCGGGCGCCCTCATCTTCTGGGCGGCGCGAATGGCATCATCCCAAGGTCTCACGCGCCCTCTGCTCGGCGCCGCCGCGCTGGCGACGATTCTCATCGCGCTCACCTCACTCGCGCAGGCATACGGTTTCGAGACGGAATACTTCACACTCGCCCGCGCACCGGGTGGAACGCTCGGCAACCGCAACTTCATCGCTCACGCAGTAGCCATCGGATTTCCAGTAACCGTGTGGTGGACGATCACCGCAAGAAGATCGATGGCAGCGCTGGCTGGATCCTTCGGAATTGCGCTTCTGTCAGCGATCCTTGTGCTGTCGAGATCGAGGGCCGCGTGGCTCGGACTTGCAATCACGCTCGTGGTCTTCCTCGGACTCCTCGTCTTCTCACTCAGGTACATCGATCGAAAGAGAATCGGAGGACGGCTGGCGCGAATCGCCCTCACGTCCGCCATCGGTGGCGCGCTCGCTATCGCTCTGCCGAACCAGCTCAACTGGAACAGCGATTCTCCATACCTCGACTCCGCGAAGAAAATGGTGGACTACTCGAGCGGAAGCGGTCGCGGAAGAATCGCGCAGTACCGCAACACTCTGAAGATGTCCGCGGCCAATCCGATATTCGGTGTGGCGCCGGGAAACTGGCCGGTGAGATACGTGCGCTATGCGCCGGGGGGCGACAAATCGCTCGCCGAAAATGGAATGACCGCGAATCCATGGCCGAGTAGCGACTGGATGGCCTTCATTTCAGAGCGCGGATTTATCGGCGCAGGCCTCGTGCTCGGCGTGTTCGCGTCGCTTTTCTTTCGCTCGCTGCGAAGATGGAAGGATCATCCCGACGATGACACCGTCCTCATGCAGGTCATGGCGGCGTCCACCGTTGTCGCTGTGATGGTGACGAGCGCGTTCGATGCTGTTCTTCTGCTTCCCGCTCCGGCATTCCTGGCGTGGCTGGTTCTCGGAGCCGCGACTGGCGAGCGTCGCACCGAAAGGGAAATAGCGGTCTCGGGAAAAAAGTGGATTGCAGTAGCTGCGCTGCTGATTGTGTCGACAATCTCGGTGGCGCGCAGTGTGACTCAAACCATTTCGATGTCCACAGTCGGGACAGGCGGACGCACGGCAGGCTGGGTTGCCGGTGCTCTCTGGGATCCGGGCAGTTACCGAATCAATCAGCGAATCGCTGACATCTACACGAATCGTGGGCAGTGCAAGAGAGGGATACCGTTCGCTCGCCAGGCCGCCGATCTTTTCCCGAATTCGGGACCTGCGAGACGCGCGCTTCGACGCTGCGGAGTCAGGCGCTGATCGAATTCGCGTCGGTGGATCTTCGCGTGCGGATGAGCACCACGACCAGCCATGCCGCCCATATCCACGCAATCCACACAACGCGCTCGGCCCACGCGAGACTTCCAAGCATCTGCCAGCTTGCGACTGGAAGCGTTGAAACAACGGCGAATCCATGAGCGCGCGGCCGCAATCGCTTTACGATCGTAACCGCATCGAGATCGCGATCGTGAAACCGCTGTTCGATCAACCTGCCGACTGAATCAGGAGAAAGATCGCGCCATCCCGGAATAGTCATGAGATTCCATGAAGCGACCGCGCGTCCGTAGCCATGATTGTTCGATGCCGAGACGAGCACCAGTCGAAGACGCGCAGCCAGCTCACGAACTTTCGCTTCCTCCCGATCGAGCTGGCCCAGTCCGCGTGGAGCGGCATCGACGAGCTCGATTCCGGAAAAATGCTCTACGCTGTCGAGAGTCTCGGCCGTCAGTGAATCGAGATTGCGGTTCGGCAGTGCAACGATAGCCACCGGTCTGCGACCGGAAGCAGGAATTCCCGGGAGCAGATGACCTTTGCTGTCCAGCCCATTGGCATCCGCTGCGGTCAGCCCGAGCAGTATCGTGGACATAATGCGATGATAGCGACCTTCGGCAGCGCTCAGCTCAGATACTCCATCACCCGCGCGAGCAGGATTTCTTTCCGCTGCTTCGAGCGCCCCGCCGAATCGCACGTGATCGGAGATGTATCCGATGTTGAACCCGCCATCACGATGCCACGCCCTTCGATCTTCGGCTGTGAAGCGCTGATTCGCGTCCTTTGAGTGAAGGGTGTGCGAATGGAAATCGACCACAACGGCATTTGGGTCTTCGACCACGAGTCGCGCCATCGGCCGAGGCAGGAGGATGACCATCGCTTCGAGGACGATGATCGCGACCAGCACTACACCAAATCCAATCAGAACACGAACCCACGTGCGGCGCTTCGAGCGCGCCCGTGTCACAAACAGCCATGCGACGACAATCGCCGCAACTGCGATGAGCAGAGCCGCCGACTGAGGATTTGAAAGCAGTGTTAGCGTGTCGAGGACGCGCGACACCGGTGAGGTCATCACATACGTCGCAGGAAGCTGGAGCGAGACGCCGGCCGGCGGTACCTGATCCCGCGAATCCACGACGGATGTGGTGCGGCCGGCAAGAAGGAGAATCGTGAGCGACAAAAGCATCGGCCACAGGAGCTTTCGAATCGGTATGGAAACCCTCCGGGTCAAAACCCTGGGGTGAAACCTTCAAACCTTCGGTGCCGTCCGGATGTCGAACCCGACAAACCTAATCGAACAACGGGGACTCCACCGATGAAGCTCTCAGCCGCGTTATTGCTCATGCTCGCCGTTTCGGCCGTCGAGGCCAGAGCCCAGTTTCCTTCCGACTCCGAGCCCGTTTTCTCCGGAGAAGTAGCGTCTGGTTCATGGCTCAGAATCCGAAGCCTCAAGGGCCGGATCGAGGTACGCGAGGCCAGCGGACGCAATGCCGTCGTTACCGCAAAGCGGAGATTCAACATCCGACCTGCAGGCGAAATCACCTTCGAGGTAAAAAAGGACGGGAGCAGTGTCACCGTCTGCGCGATCTGGCAGCGGACAACCCGCTGCGACGAAGACTCTTACCAGTCGCGCTCCGGCAACGACCGCGACATCGGCCTCGTCGACTTTTTCGTGCTGCTGCCGCGCGGCGTGAAGCTCGTTGCCTCTACCGGAAACGGCGACGTCACGATCAGCAATGCGGGCGCTGAGGTTCAGGCGAGCTCGGGGAACGGGGAAGTCGAAGTCCGCGGCGCCGACGGCTCAGTCCGCGCGAGCTCCGGAAATGGCGACATCACGGTCGAGGGTGCTGCCGGTCCGGTCGTCGCGAACTCGGGGAATGGCAATATCCGCGTGCGGACGTCGCGAGGTCCGGTTTCCGCCAATACGGGAAATGGCAGAATCGACGCCGAAATGGCTGCCTTGAGCGGCGATGACGATATGGAATTCGACACCGGCAACGGCTCGATCACGGTCGGCTTCCCCGAGAACCTGTCAGCACGGGTCGAAGCGAACGTATCGTACAATGGTTTCCGGACCGATTTCCCAATCCAGGTACCTGGCCGCTTCAGCTCGAGAAGCGTGAAGGGGACGATCGGAAATGGCGCCCGGACAATCCGCTTCAGCACCGGCAACGGAAGGGTCACGATTCGCAAGAACGGCTAGCAGTTTTCAGAGCCCCCCCGCAGCCAAAAGCTGCGGGGTTTTTTTGTGATTATTAACCTTGCGCCGGAAACCCGTTCTACACACTGTAGAAGCTCCCCTCAAGGAACTCGCGGATGCGCACCCTGTCCACGGTAACGCTGCTCGTCACGGTTGGATTCAGTTTTACCGCATGCGTTCGGCCTCAAGTAAAAACGCGTTCGGAAACCGAAATAAAGGTGGCCGTGACGTGCTCAGCTGACGCCGCCACTATCTCTGTCTCTCCTGCCAGGATTGAACTATACAGCTATCAAAGTCCTTTTTGGACGCTCGAGACCAGTCCAACCGCATCCGAAATCTTTATTAACAGAACGAAGGATAGTGGTTGGCCATACGGCGGAACTCGTCCCTACAAGGGAAAGAAAGGCCAGCCTGCAAAGACCAATGGAAAGATCGACTCCAACGACCCCGGCGTGCGCAAGGTATACCACTACGAGGTTAAGGCGACTTGCGCAGATCAAACCGGCCCGATCAAGTCGATCACGATCGATCCGGACATGATCATCATCTGGAAGCGGGCCCAGGAACAGTGAGTTAGACCGTCGTGCTTACTAAAGAGGAACAGGAAATAATCGGGTCCGGTTACCGGCAGCCCGAACAGATCGCCGCGTACCGCATTGTGCGGATACTCGGCGAGGGCGGAATGGGCATCGTCTACGAGGCGATGGACACCGGATCCGTTCGCCGCAGCGTGGCGCTCAAGGTCGTGCGCGGTGGTTTGCAGTCGCGTGAGATCCGCGCACGATTCGAGGCCGAGCGACAAGCGCTGGCGCTGATGGACCACCCTGGAATTGCAAAAATATTCCAGGCCGGCGAGACAGAAGCGGGCGATCTGTATTTCGCGATGGAGTTGGTGAAGGGCTTGACGCTCACCGACTACTGCGATTCGCGCCGGCTGTCGACGAAGGAGCGTCTCCAGCTATTCGTCGATATCTGCCACGCGGTTCAGCATGCCCACCAGAAGGGAGTGATCCATCGCGATCTCAAGCCTTCCAACATTCTCGTAACCGAAACCGACGGAAAGCCGTGTCCGAAGATCATCGACTTCGGAATCGCAAAGGCACTCGGCCTTCAGCTCACTGACAAGACACTCGTAACTCAGGCCGGGCATCCGCTCGGCACTGTCGCCTACATGAGTCCAGAGCAGGCTGAATCGTCGGGGATCGATGTCGATACGCGCACTGATATCTATTCGCTCGGCGTAATTCTGTACATGCTGCTGGTCGGAAGTCTGCCTGTCGATCCGTCGGGACTCCCGGCGCACGCATTCATGTTCCGGCTCGCTCAAGGTGACACGCAAAGTCCGCGGCCAAGTGCGCGATTCACGGCGCTAGGTGACTATAGAGTCGGCGTTGCGCAGGCGCGCCGCACTGACCCGGAGCACCTGCAAAAAGATTTGAAGGGTGATCTCGACTGGATCGTGATGAAGGCTCTCGATCCTGAACGATCACGCCGCTACGACACTGCGATCGGATTTGCGGCAGACGTAGAAAGATTTCTCGCCCACGTTCCGGTCATCGCGCGTCCTCCGACGACTGCGTACCGCATGCAGAAATTTGTCAGGCGTCATCGAGCCGCTGTTGCCGCGACGACAGTTACTGTTGTTGCGCTGATCACCAGCGTCGTTCTCGCCACGGCCGGATTCGTTCGGGCAAAGAAGGCCGAGCACATCGCTGCAAACGAAGCGGCGTCGGCGCAACAGGTCTCCAACTTTGTTGTTGACCTGTTTCGAATCCCGAAGGATCTGAACGGCAACTCCATTACGGCGCGGCAGCTTCTCGATCGAGGTGCCCTCAAGGCGTCGGCAGGTCTCGCTTCGCAGCCCGAGATCCAGGGTCGCCTGATGAACGTGATCGGGTCGGCGTACTCGTCACTCGGGCTCTATCCGGACGCGATCAAACATCTCCAACAGGCGCTTGCGACTCGTATTAACGTCTTTGGTCCTGACAATCCTGCCGTCGGAGAAACTGAGTTGGCCCTTGGCGAAGCCATGTCAACCGGCGACCCAAAACAATCGGAGAAGCATCTGCTCCGAGCTTTGGATATCAGAACAAAAGCTTTTGGATCAGCTGACGAGGGTGTGGGCCGTGTACTCTCCGGTTTGGGCGGGCTGAGGTTTCGCGAGGGTCGTGTAGCAGATGCGGAGAAGTATTACAACCAGGCGCTTGAGCTGGATGAGAAAGCCAAGAGCCCGAATGACACCGCGATTGCCGGCGACCTTGGAAATCTCGGCGCCGTCTACTACATGCAGCAGCGCTTTCCCGAGGCGCAGCGAATGCTCGAACGGAGCCTCGCGCTACAGGAAAAAGTTCTGGGTCCCAATCATCCCGATCTCGCCTCGGTTCTCAACAACCTTGGAGGGGTGAACTGGGCGCAGGGGCATTACGCCGATGCGCTTCCTCTCTACCAGCGCACTCAGGCGATCTTCGAGCGGACTCTCGACCCAATGCATCCCAATGTCGCGTCGATGTTGAATAACATCGCTGAGACCTATTGGAAGCTCCATCGTTACGGCGAAGCTGAGCCGTTGTTCAGGCGCGCCTTGATGATGAAGGAGCAGAAGCTGGAGCGCGGAGACCCGAGAATCGCGACGACGTTGAACGGCCTTGCGGGACTGCTTCGCGATCAACGTCGATACGCCGATGCGGAACCACTCTACAAGGAAGCACTGGCGATTCGGGTCGCGGCATTCAAGGGTAAGGATCCGTACACCGCTGAAACCGTAAAGGATTACAGCGAATTGCTTCGTGCGACCGGTCGGTCAGCAGAGGCGGTTGCGTTGGCGAATCGGTACCCCGCAGCAAAATAAAAAAAGAGCCGCCCGATAAGGCGGCTCTTTTTTTCTTCACGGCTCGACTCAGGCTGAGTCGATTTCCGTTGCTGCGCGCTGAAGGATCTCGACGATCTTCTTGATCTGATCCGGCGTTCTCGAGCTGTTCTTTGCGTAGATAGCGCGACCGATGTTCTTGAATCCGCGATGCACATCCATCATCGGCTCGCCGAAAACGTTCTGCGCAAACTCGGCGATTTTCGCAAAGATGTCGTCGATCAGCGGCTGGTTCTCGGCGAGATGCGCGCGACCTTCGTCGGTGATCTCGTAGATCTTCTTGCCGCTTTCCTCAGGAGTTACTTTCGCGAACCCGAGGTCCTCGAGCATCGTGAGAGTTGGGTAGACGGTTCCTGGGCTCGGGGAATACATCCCGCCGAACTTTTCCTCGATTTCCTTGATGATCTCGTAGCCGTGGCGGGGCTTTTCGGCGAGCAGGCCGAGGATGACGAACTTGAGATGTCCCTGATCGAACATCCGTCCGCCGCCGAATGGCCCGCCGCGCGACTTTCCGCGTCCTGCCCAGAACGCGCCGGCGTCGAAGCCGAAGTTCTCGGGGCGTCGGCCGAACGCCCATGCGTAGCCGTTCCCGCAGTTATGACCGTGCATCTGTTGTTCTCCGTATCCGATAGGTCTAACGATATATCTTACTTAAGGAAGTAAGGTATATCGTAAGATATATCTTTGCAAGGAGAGTTCTGAAACATCCTCGGACCGTCAGGCAGGAAGCTTTGCGATTTTTCCAATGAAAAGAATGGTCCCTGACAGCCGCTCCCTGATCAGGAACACGAACGGCCGGTCCACACGGATCGACGGCGGCGCCGACGTGACGCCGATACCCACGCTCGTCGCCGCGGCTGCTTCCGTGCCTTCCTCATTCACGTCGACGAATGTCTTCTGGATCACCTTGGTGATCACGAGCTCCTTTCCGCGCGGCGACATCGGCGTGAAATCCGCCGCATCGAACGCGACACCCATTCCCATCGCGCGCAGCTCCGGATTGAGCACGTCCGTCCAGGTGAGCTTGAACCGCGGCAGCGAGATATATGTCTTTCTCGCAGCGAAGGATTGCTCGAGCGCTTTCCAGCTCGCGTCATCGAGTGATGCCGCGACGGTGTTCACATCGACTCCGACATTCGGCAGCAGAACAGTCATCGTGAACGCCGAGTTGCCGTAGGGAAGATCGACGGCTTCGAACGACTGCGCCGATGCCGTTCGGAGCGATGCGTTTTGATTCATCAGCGGAACCATCGGGCGCGTTCCGTCATACGCCATGAATGGAGCATCGGCCGTCTGCGATTTGTCGAACTTAGTCTGCCACGATCCCTTGAAGTAGATCGCGTTGATCACGAACATCACCTCTGCCGGATCGATGTTGTCGAGAATCGCCGGAATTTTTTTCTCCGTGCTCACGCTCACCCACGAGTTGATCGTCGCAAGCGATGACGGATTCTTGAAGTCGAGTCCGCTGACGGTCGCATCGAAGAAGGACTTGCTATCGGCGAGGAACGGCGCGTTGAATGGAAAAGTCTGCTCGTACCAGATCGAGTTCGCGATGCGGAAGTCGGTGGTGTTGTCGAGACCGCGCAGCAGCGCAATCAGCGATTTGTACCCTTCGTTCACCTCGCTCTTGCTCGTCGTGCCAAGGCGAAGCGCGTTTCTCATCGCGTCGTAGGTTGTGCCTGCTGCGCCGTTCGCAGTCATCCCAAGCGCCATCGACGCGCTGAGAGGCGACACGAAAACGTTGGCGTTCTTCTGCCCGTTGTTGATTTCCCGGAAGAAGTCGAACGCAAATGCATTGTTGCCTGCGACGAGCTTCTGTTCAGCTGAAGTCAGCTGCCGGGGAAGGGCGTCTATCTGCTGGGCTCCGGGACCGTTTGGGTCAGAACACGCCAATGTCATGAGAGCCGCGGGAATGAGAGTCCTGCACACACCACTCAGAGTCATACGGCCTCCGTTGGGAAGGAATGGATCCGATCGACAACCTGTCTCGTAAGCTACAACGCGGGCCGAGGAGTGTTCCGCGGCAATACGGGCTAGGGTGTCGTCACAAGAGGTGACCGCGCGCGATTCCGCGCGTCATACATACATAAACGATACCTCTAAGCGGGCCTTTTCTTGCCAGTAAACATGCATGGCTGATCGTTGGTTAATTCAGTACGGAGAAGAAAAAGAGGCGCTCCGCATCATTGGGAAAGCGTCAACCCGCGCTCACGCTGCATCGGTGGCGCAGGAACACTTTGATGGAATGCCGAACGATCCCCCTCGACAGCGGATCGTGTTCGACCCGGAGAACCCGGCTGGCGAATACCGCTGCGTCAATGGCTGGTACCGGATAACCAGGCTCGGATCGGGCCAGTGGGCCGCCATAAAGTAGAGCGGCCCCTCCCAACTATATGGATCTCCATATGATTTGGGGGGTCCAGCGTCAGAAGCCACCCACACCTGGTAGTGTCCAAACCCCCGTACGATCTGTATCGTTCGACGGATGACCGATGGCACGAAGCCAGTCGCCGCGCCGATCCAGGAGATTTCCATTCTCTGGCTCAGCGCCGGCTTGAGCTGCGACGGGGAAACGATTCGCACCCGAAAGCGCCGGTGATCTGTTCGACGGCACCGAAATTGACGAGATAATGACTCTTCGATTCTCACGATGACCGACGAAGAGAAGCGCGAGATGCGTCAGTCGGATGAGCGT
>JBDTNA010000082.1:0-10063 GCA_039933985.1 Gemmatimonadales bacterium
GCAGCGTCTGCGGCAAACCCGAGTGGTGGCTGCGAGTGCCATTCGGTATGCGGAATGATTCGCGGTTTGGGCACCACGCGCGTGGCAGGGGTCGCCGTGCAAGCAAGTGAAGCTGCGACGCTGATCGCCCCCAGAAAGCGAAGTGAGATCACTGGACGCAAGGATCGATATCGAGAATGAATGGAAACAACGCGCATTTCGGCAAAGATTGGATTCAGTCCTCTTACTCGCGGCTCAATAGTACGATAGAATCGCGCATGGTGGTTCGAATCGCGGTGCTCGCATCGGGCGGCGGCACCAATCTTCAGGCAATAATCGATTTTCTCGTTTCGCGCAAAGGTGGGACTGTTGCGGAGATTGCTGTCGTCGCAGCCAACCGTGACACTGTCCCGGCTCTGGGACGAGCTCGCGCTGCTTCGATCCCGGTTGAGGTATTCGACCCTAGCGATGACGGATCGTCGCTTCTCGCCGCCCTGCGCAAGAACGATGTCGATCTCGTTGTTCTCGCGGGCTACATGAAAAAAATCCCGCCATCGGTCATCAAGGCGTATCACCGGCGCATGATCAACATTCATCCGGGACTGCTGCCCGATTTCGGCGGACCGGGCATGTACGGGGCGAAGGTACATACCGCCGTCCTCGCCGCGGGAGCGAAAACGACGGGAGTAACGGTGCATTTCGTCGACGACGAATACGACCACGGCCCGACCATCGTAGAATGGCGGATCGAGGTTCGGGACGACGACACTCCGGAATCGCTGGCCGCGCGCGTTCTCGAAGTAGAGCATCTGGTCTATCCGCGGGCCGTTGAAATGGTCGCTTCACTCAACACAACGAATTTTTTCGCAGATTTCTAAATGCCGCTCGCACTTATTTCTGTTTCCGACAAATCAGGACTTCTCGAGTTCGCTCAGGGATTGACCCGCCTCGGCTGGGACATCGTCTCGACGGGCGGCACCGCCAAGGCCCTTCGCTCAGCCGGAATCAATTCTCGAGAGGTGAGTGATCTCACCGGATTTCCCGAAATCCTTGACGGTCGGGTGAAGACTCTGCATCCGGCGGTTCACGGTGGGTTGCTTGCGCGACGAAAGGATCCGGAGCACATGCGCGTCGTGGCTGAGCATGGCATCACTCCGATTGACCTCGTCGCGGTGAATCTCTATCCCTTCGAGGCGACGGCGGCGAAGTCAGGTGTTACATCCGGCGAAGTCGTGGAAAACATTGACATCGGCGGACCATCGATGCTTCGCTCCGCCGCGAAGAACTTCGAATCGGTCACTGTTGTCGTCGATCCCGGCGATTACACCCGGGTTCTGGCCACGATCGAGGCGGAGCACGACGATGTCGATTTGCGAAAGCTCCTGGCCGAGAAGGTCTATGCGCACACCGCTGCATACGACGGTGCAATTTCGAAATGGTTCGCATGCGAGCGGGCAGAAGAATTTCCGGACCGGTCGGTGCTCGCGATGGATCGAGCGCAAACTCTCAGATACGGAGAGAATCCGGGACAGCGCGCCGCGTTCTACATCGAGCGAAACGGGAATGGTCTCGCCGGCCTCAAGCAGAAGGGCGGCAAGGAGCTGTCGTTCAACAATCTCCTCGATCTCGAGGGCGCCCTTCTCGCGACCGACCCCTTTATCGACGAGACATGCTGCGCGATCGTGAAGCACACGACTCCGTGCGGACTCGCAACCGGGACGAGCGCCGCTGACGCGTATAAGAAGGCACTCGCGTGCGATCCACTGTCGGCATTCGGGTCAGTCATTTCGTTCACGGTACCCGTTGACGCGGAGACTGCCGAAGCGGTGTCGAGTCTTTTCGTCGAGTGCATCGTTGCGCCGTCATTCAGCGACGAAGCCCTCGAGATACTTGGCCGCAAGAAGAATCTTCGCGTGCTCGAAGGTCAGGCCAAGTGGAAGGATCGCGCGCTCGATTACAAGCGCGTCCGCGGAGGATTTCTCGTTCAGGAACGCGCGCGCCCGATGTCGGAGATAGGAGGCTGGACGGTTGTTACTCGCCGCCATCCGACGGATGGAGAGCGGGTAAACCTGGAATTCGCGTGGCGCGCAGTAGGGAGCGTTAAATCGAATGCGATTCTGATTGCGCGCGATGGTGCGACGATCGGAATTGGCGCGGGGCAGATGTCGCGCGTGGACGCCGCGTTTCTGTCGGTTCACAAGGCAAAGCTTGCCGGGCACGACACGCACGGGGCCGTCCTCGGCTCCGACGCATTCTTCCCATTCCGCGACGGTGTAGACCAGGCCGCAGATGCGGGAATCACGGCGATCGTTCAGCCTGGCGGGTCGGTGCGCGATGAAGAGGTGATCGCCGCAGCCAATCAGCATGACATTGCGATGGTATTCACCGGACAAAGGCAGTTCCGGCACTAGCTACCCTACACTGAATGGGTTTGGTATCATGCACCCCTAGTGACATACCGAATCCGTCAATAATTTCTCGCGTCCCCACAAAATGGTGAGCAGATGAGTGTGATCCCGCCGCGCAGGACCTTTGACGTATGCATTGTCGGCTCAGGCGCCGGCGGAGGCATGGCCGCATATGCGCTGAGCAAGGCCGGCGCGGACGTCGTGCTGATGGAAGCTGGCGACGTATGGTACGGCTCCCGCAACTCCAAGATGATGTTCCCGAACTACGCATCACCCAGGCGTGGTGGATCGACACGACTCAAGCCGTTTGGTGAGTTCGACGGCTGCGAAGGCGGATGGGAAATCGACGGCGAGCCCTACACCACCGCGCCGGGAACACGTTTCCTATGGTGGCGTGCGCGAATGCTCGGCGGACGCACGAATCACTGGGGGAGAATCTCCCTGCGATTCGGACCTGATGATTTCAGGCGAAAGAGCCTCGACGGAATGGGCGACGACTGGCCGATAACGTACGACGATGTCGCGCCATACTACGATCGAGTAGACGACCTGATCGGTATCTACGGCAGCAAGGAAGGAATCCCCAACGAGCCCGATGGACACTTCCACCCTGCGCCGGCGCCCCGCTGTTACGAGCTCCTCGTAAAGAAAGCGAGCGATGACCTGAACATCACGTGCATTCCCGCGCGCCGGTCCGTAATAACCAAGCCGCTGAACGGACGCTCCGCTTGTCACTATTGCGGGCAGTGCGGACGCGGATGCTCGACGAAGTCGAATTTCTCGAGCCCGGACGTGCTGATCGCTCCTGCAATCGCCACCGGAAAAGTCACGCTTGTAACGAATGCCATGGTGCGGGAGGTCCTCATCGGTCCAGACGGTCGCGCGACAGGCGTGATGTACGTGGACAAGAACACCGGCGCAGACTCACGCGTGAACGCACGCGTCGTCGTGCTTGCCGCCAGCGCACTCGAGACGGCGCGCCTTCTCCTGAACTCGCGCTCGGCGAAGTTTCCGAATGGACTCGCGAACACGAGCGGCACCGTCGGCAAATACATCACTGACACGACGGGCGCCGGTGTCTCCGGATACATCCCCGCAATGGAGAATCACGCGGGGCACAACGAAGACGGCGCCGGCGGGATGCACGTCTACATGCCGTGGTGGCTCGACAACAAGAAACTCGATTTTCCGCGCGGCTATCATATCGAAGTCGGCGGTGGAGTACGACAACCCGGCGCCGGCTTCATGGGTGGAATTCAACGCTACCCGGGCGGTGGCGGATACGGAGTGAAGCTCAAGCAGGATTATCGCAAGTATTACGGCGCGACGATCAGCTTCGACGGCCGAGGCGAGATGATCCCGAACGATGACACGTACTGCGAGATCGATTCGAGTGTCGTCGATCGATTCGGCATCCCGGTGCTCAAGTTCCACTGGAAGTGGGCCGACGCGGAGATCAATCAGGTGAAGCACATGCAGGTGACCTTCCGCTCGTTGATCGAGAAGATGGGAGGCACGGTGTTCGATTCAATGCCGTCGAAGGAGGACGGATACGGCATCGCTGCCGGCGGGCAGATCATTCACGAGCTTGGCGGCGCGCGAATGGGAAAGGATCCCAAGACTTCGGTCGTCACTGGCAACTGCCAGGCGCATGACGTGAAGAATCTGTTTCTCACCGACGGTGCTCCGTTCGTATCGCAGGCAGACAAGAATCCAACGTGGACGATCATGGCGCTCGCGTGGCGCACGTCGGACTACATCACCGATCAGATGAAGAAGAGGGCCCTATGAGCGACATGGACCGCCGCGACGCCGTAAAGGCGCTCGCAATGCTGCCGTTTGCGCTGTCGTGGGATCTCACTGCTCCGCAAATCGAGCGCGCATCACGTGTGTTCGCGCTGGCGTCAGCACCGGAAGCCGCGCCTTACATTCCGAAATTCTTTACGAAGCACGAGTGGCAGACCGTCAGCATGCTCGCGGATTACATCATTCCGAAAGACGAGCGCTCGGGAAGTGCGACCGATGCGAAGGTTCCCGAGTACATGGACTGGTTGATGAACGACAAGGAAGCGTCGCTCAACAGCAAGACTTCGATGCAGGGCGGACTCGCGTGGCTCGATCTCGAGAGTTCCGAGAGATTCGGCAAGACATTCATCGGAGCGACCGATTCGCAGCGCCGCCAGATACTCGACGACATCGCGTGGCCGAAGAAAGCGAAGCCGGAGCTCAGCCAGGGCGTGAACTTCTTCAATCGCTTCCGCGATCTCACTGCATCGGGCTTTTTCTCGAGTGAAATGGGCTACAAGGACGTGAAATTCGTCGGTAACGTCTTCAATCCGGGTTGGAACGGCTGTCCGCCTGAGGCGATGGCAAAGCTCGGAGTATCGCACGACATGATGAAGACACGCATTCCGGTTCAACGCGGCTAATGGCGCTCGGCATCGGATTCGTTGGAAGCGGTTTCAACGCGCGCTTCCACATTCAATCGTTCACGGGGGTTCGAGACGCAGATGTCAGAGGTGTCTGGAGCCCAAATCCGAAGAACGCCGCCGCGACGGCTGCTCTCGCACGACAGCTCGACGTCGGCGACGCACGAGCGTACAAGACGATCGGCGAGATGGTCAGCGACCCGGCGATCGACGCGATCTGGCTGTGCGGTCCCAACCACGCACGAATTCAGAACATCGAAGAGATCGTCGCTGCAGTCAAGAACGGGGCGACGCTCAAGGGCATTGCGTGCGAAAAACCTCTGGCGCGCAATGTTGCCGACGCGAAGAAAGTCGCGCGACTCGTTGCGAGCGTAGGTCTTAACACCGGCTATCTCGAGAACCAGCTCTTCGCTCCCGAAGTAACGCGTGGGAAGGAGTTGATGTGGGCGCGCGGCGCTGCGCTCACCGGCCGGCCGTATCTCGCTCGCGCGGCGGAAGAGCACAGCGGTCCGCACATGCCGTGGTTCTGGCAGGGCTCGCTTCAGGGCGGCGGGGTTCTCAGTGACATGATGTGTCATTCGGTAGAAGTCGTGCGCGATTTGCTCACCCGTCCCGGCGACCCGCGCTCATCGATTCGGCCGGTGCGAATCAGCGCGCACATCGCCTCGCTCAAGTGGAGCCGCCCCGAGTATGCGAAGCGGTTGTCAGCCGCGATGGGCAAAGCCGTCGATTACCGCAAGACACCATCGGAGGACTTTGCGCGCGCGACAATCGAATACGAGTCAGACGATGGTCAGCGCATGATCGGCGAAGTCACGACATCGTGGAGCTTCGTCGGCGCGGGATTGAGATTGTCGGCCGAGCTGCTCGGACCTGAGTATTCGATGTCGTGGAATACACTGGACAGCGGGCTAAAGCTTTTTTTCAGCCGCGAAGTGAAAGGAAAAACGGGCGAAGATCTCGTAGAGAAGCAGAATGCCGAAATGGGACTGATGCCCGTTATTGCTGAAGAAGCCGCCGCGTACGGCTATGAAGCCGAGAATAGGCACTTTGTTCGTGCATTTTCCCGTGGAGAAAAAGGCAAGCTCACGTTCGCCGACGGTGTCGAGGTCGGTCAGATACTCATGGCGGCGTACATGAGCGCGGAAAAAGGTCGCACGCTCGATTTCCCGCCGCGTGGCCTGGAGTCATTCTCTCCCGCAGTAGCCCAGGGCAAGTGGAATCCAGGAAAATGACAGCCGCTCCATTTCATTTTGCATTCTTCGTCAAGGATCTCGAGTCCACACGCGAGTTCTACTCCGAGATACTCGGATGCAATGAAGGGCGAAGTACGGATGCGTGGGTCGATTTCGATTTCTTCGGGAATCAGATCTCGGCGCACACGACGGGTCCTGTCGGCAAGACGCAGAACACCGGCCTCGTTGCCGGTGTTGCTGTGCCGATGCCCCATTTCGGCGCGATTCTCGAGTGGGACAGATTCAACGCAATTGCCGATCGTGTCAGGAAGGCCGGTCTTCATTTCGTCATCGAGCCGATGATTCGCTACGCGGGTGAGCCTGGCGAACAGGCGACGATGTTCATACTCGACCACAGTGGCAACGCGCTCGAGTTCAAGAGCTTTCGTCACCCGGAGCACGTCTTCACCGCATGACGGAGCGCGCCGCGATCGCCGTAATTGGCGGCGGCGTGATTGGGGCAGGCATCGCCTACCACCTTGCGCTGGCTGGCGTGAGAGATGTCGTGATCCTCGAGCGCGCCGACTGGGTGGGCACAGGAAGCACGGGGAAGGCGACCGGCGGATACCGGGCACAGTTCGCGACGCCGATCAACATCCAGCTTTCGCTGCTCGCACGGGAAAAGCTTCTCCGCTTTGCCGACGAGACGGGTATCGACCCGGGATATTCGCAGGTCGGTTACCTGTGGCTCGCTTCGACGGAATCTCAGCTCGATGCGCTCCGTGCGGCACAACGCATCCAGAAAGCCGAAGGTCTCGTCGAGGCGATGGAGCTTTCAGTGTCGGAGATCGCGTCAGTCAATCCGGCACTATCGACCGAAGGATTGTTTGGCGCTGCATTTTGTCAAACCGACGGCTACATCCGTCCGCTGTCCATTCTCCGCGGATACATGGAAGCGGCGCACCGGCTCGGCGTAAGACTCAAGCGACGCGCCGAATGCATTGGAATGCGCCTTGATACTGAAGGGCGGATCAAGAGCGTCATCACGCAGCAGGACGAACTCCACGTCGATGGAGTGGTGAATGCAGCGGGACCGTGGGCTGCACGCATTGCCGACATGGCCGGTGTTTCGCTGCCCGTAGTGCCTGTGATGCGCCAGGCCGCGCTCACCGAGCCCACCGACGCATTACCAGCAACAATGCCGATGACAATTTTCCTCGGCAGCGGATTTCATGCGCGAGTGCGCGACGGACGAGCATTGATTTGCTGGCCAAACCCAGTCGAGCCGGGTGAGCCCGCGGAATTGCGCGCCGACGATGAATGGATCGACACCGTGACACAGATGGCGCACAAACACATTCCGGTCCTGCGCGACATTGCAATCGATCGCCCTGCGTGCTACGCCGGGCTCTACGAAGTCTCTCCGGACGAGCACGCGATTGTCGGACTCGCGCCACAGTGTCCGAACATGTACTTCGCGAACGGCTCATCAGGTCACGGCGTGATGCACTCCCCCGCTCTAGGGGAAATTGTCGCCGACATGATCGTTGGTCGTACGCCGACTATCGACGTATCGGTGCTGCGCCCTTCGAGGTTTGACGAGGGCGCAGCGATTCAGTCACTCGAGCTGATCTAGGGCTTTGCAGCTGGCTCGCTTCGCGGCCTGAACAACAGCGCGAAGATGACGAGGATCACTGTAGCCATGACCGCCGGGACCATCCATATCGATCGCCAGTCATGAGTCGCGATCCCATTCGCACCGGTCACCGCGTACGCATCGACGACCTTGCCTGATACCCACGATCCGATGAACAGGCCGACGCCCAGAGTCACGAATGCGATGAGGCCCTGCGCGGCAGCTCGAATCTTCTGACCCGCCTGCTGGTCGACGTAGATCTGCCCCGTCACAAAGAAGAAATCGTAGCAGACGCCATGCAGCAGAATCCCCAGATACAGCATCCACACGAGTGATCCGGTGTTACCCATCGCGAACATCAGGTAACGCAGCGCCCATGCGGCCATGCCGACGAGCATGATCCACTTCACACCGAGCTTGCTGAGGGCAAGCGGAAGCAGAAGCATGAAGCCGATCTCCGATGCCTGGCCAAGCGTCATCTTGGTCGCGGCTGCGGGAAGACCGACTTCGTTCAGAAACAGATTCGTGAACGCGTAGTAGAACTGGAGAGGGATGCACAGCACGAACGAGCCGACGACGAAAGTCGCGAACGATCTGTCCTTCAGCAGCGCGAGAGCATCGAGTCCAAGGATGTCTCGAACGCCGAGCGGCTTCCCGGCGGCGTGCGGCGGAGTGTGCGGAAGAATCATCGAGAAGAGTCCGAGCAGGACTGATGCGCCCGCCGCGAGCTTCATCGGAGTCGACGTTGCTTCAAGCCCGAGCTGTCCGACGATAACTCCTGCCACGATCCAGCCGATCGTGCCGAGCACGCGAATTTTCGGGAAGTCTTTCGCCGAGTCGCTCATGTTGTCGAACGAGATCGAGTTCGTGAGCGCGAGAGTCGGCATATAGAGCAGCGCGTACAGAATCAGGAGCGGATAGAACGTGCTGAAGGTTGTCTGAGTAGAGACGATGTAGAGCAGCACCGCTCCGCCGATGTGGAGCAGCGCGATGATCCGTTGAGTCGGGAAAAACCGATCCGCGATCATGCCGACGAAAAACGGCGACACCATTGCTGCTATCGCCGTCGTTCCGTATGCCAGTCCGATCTGGCTGCCGTCGAACTTGAGTGTCTGACCGAGATACGTCCCCATCGTCACATACCATGCTCCCCAGACGAAGTACTGGAGGAACATCATCACCGACAGCCTCATTCGTACGCTCATGGGAGGACCCTTATGCGAATGTTTCGGAATTCGACCTTGTCACCGTGATCCTGAAGGCCGATGTAACCTTCCGACGCCTTTCCATAGTTGGGCATCGTCTTGAATTTGCTGGCTGCAACTTTCTCGTTCCAATCCGGGCTGCCGAGATCGTACTCGATGATCTTCGTTCCGTTGAGGAAGTGCTCGACATGATTGCCGTTGATGCGAACGCGCGCGGCATTCCATTGTCCCGCCGGATGCACGACACCGCGCGGTGCGGCGTACAGCGCGTAGTCAGAGCCGGCTGACGTGATTGTAAGCTTGCCGTCGGCATGACGCGCATCGTCGAGAATCTGCATCTCGGGCGCGCTCTGCCAGATGTAGTCGTTGTCTTCGGTGGCGCGGTAGAGAATTCCGCTATTGCCGCCCTCTGAAATGCGCCATTCGACAGCGAAATCGAAATTGCGGTATTTGTCAGTGGTGATGATGTCGCCGGCGTTGTCTCCGGCTCGCGTGAGAAGTCCGTCGATCACCTGCCAGCCGGGCCCGACCGTCTCTTTCTTGTAGTTGCGCCAGCCGCTGGTCGTCCTTCCGTCGAAAAGAGAGCGCCAGCCGTCGGACTGTTCCTGAATGCTCAATTCGTTCATCGGTGTTGTCCTGGTACCGCCGACATTTCCGTTGCAGCCTGAAGTCGCCAGGGCGGCGACAGCAAAAATCGTTGCGGTCCTTAGTGCGACACTGCGTCTCATTGTTCTCCCGGCATAGGCGACGCGAACTTACGCCGCAACGCTGCCCGTGGGAAGAAGTTGAGGATTCAAACCGAGGCTCTGATGGTTGAGGAAGAGGTCATGCTCAAATACCTTGCGTGAGCCGCATGTAGTACCGGGAGGGTTGGCAGAATGGCTATTGCACCAGTCTTGAAAACTGGCGTCCGTAAGGACTTCTGGGTTCGAATCCCAGGCCCTCCGTTGGACTTATCCGCTTGCGTTTGGACCCGAAGAACGAAGGATGCCCTGCCGCAGCTGGCCCGCGATTGGCACGAGCACACGGCGCGTCCAGAATGAACCTCGTGGGGAAGTCACTGGCCACTTGTTGCCGGTCATAACGATGCCGTTCACCAGTTGTGGTGCAAAGTCCGGTTGTTGGGTCGCGTATAGACCGCCTGCACGACGCTGATGTTTCGGGTAGCGAAGGCTGCTTCGCAATACTGAAGATAGTAGTTCCACTTGCGGACGAACCGCTCGTCGAAACC
>JBDTNA010000083.1:0-10058 GCA_039933985.1 Gemmatimonadales bacterium
CTGTGCCCTGAGATTCATCCCTCGCCGGGAATCGCATACGACTCGAGAAAACCGCAGCGACTGCAACGAAGCGTTGTGACCGGGACACGCTCTTTCCCTTTGAGCTTTACGCCGGTCCAGACCGATCTTACGGGCGGGCCTTCGATCCAGGCCGACTGAGTGTTTGCACCGTAGGTCTGGTCGAGCACGAACCCATCCTCCATCGGGCCCGAGCACTTCGGGCATACAGGGGATCGCGTCATTCGTTGTTTCCCTTTGCGTTGAGATTGCCGAGGCGTTTTCGAACGCCTTCGACATGATGCGAGTTGTGGTACAAGGTAAACAGTAGCATCTCGCGCACCGTGAGCGGGCCCATCAACGGATGAGGCAACTGGAGCCGGTCGAGATCCTTCTCGCTCCATTTCGAAACGGCGGAACAGAGTACGGAGACTGCCGTGGCGTGATAAGACATGATTCTCGCTCGATAACCTTCCGTATCGACCGGCGCAGGGGCCTCACCCGGACCAAACTTGCCCGCTTTACCACCACGACTGAGAGTCTCACGATAGACGGTTCGCATCTCGACGTATGAACGCGACGGCCTGGTCGCAGCTTTGAAAGCAAGTCTCACGAACATCCGCGGAAGTCGGAGACCTTTGGTCACCGCGCGCATCGACTTGGTCAGGTGGCGGACATTCTCCGACGGTGACCATGCGTCGCCAATCTTCTCGAAGAAGTGCGCAGTCGGGAACGACAACCAGTAGCGAACGCTTTCGTCGTGAAGCTGTTCGAGCCCGGCGCGGATTTCGTCGCGAGTGAACGGATCGGATGTTGATTCGACACTCACGCGTCCCTACCTCTCGTTCCCAAGATCCGAATCCAGCTTTTTCACAAAACGAAATCCGGTTCTCGCGTACGAGCGGCGTTCGTAGAACGAATGGGCTTCCTCTCGATGCATTCCCGAAGTCAGCGATAGGCGAACTGCACCGTTGTTAACAGCCCAGCGCTCGACATGTGACACCAGCAACGAGCCTATTCCCGATCCGCGATGCGTTTTTGCAGTGACCAGCGCCGTCAGCATGGCGAACGGCTCGGACTGATGAATCATCGGAATCATGTGAGCCGATACGAAACCAGCAACAACGCTCGCGTCCACCGCAACGAGCGCGAGCGTGCCGTGAAATTCAGTGATAGCTGAAAGGCGAGCTGGTATTTCCTGGACATCGGCGGGGTATCCGAGCTCGCCGAGCAGCTTGCTGATTGGCTCTGAGTCGCCGACAGCAGCCGACCGAATCGTGAGGCCATCGATCATTTCGCATTCTCGAAGGTTGCGTCGTCGAGTCCGAGCTTTGCAACAAGCAGCGCATAGCGCGGATCATCCCTGATCGGATCGAGCCGCGGATGAGCGCGAAGAACCATCAGTCCCGGCGCCTTCTCGGCGACCGCGATGTCGAGCCAGTGGAATGTGTCATCAACATCGCCAAGGCTCGCGTAGAGCACTGCTATTCCCCATGCGGAAACGACCTTTGCCGATCGATCCTGAATGAGCTGAGCAACCATCTCACGCGCTCTGGCGTGATTCCCACTTGCGGCTTCGACATGAGCGAGACCAAAGGATCCACCGGCGACGCCTGAAAGACGAAGTCCCGTATCGTACTCGAGGCGCGCCTCGTCGTATCTCCCGAGCATCTCGAGAGCCCGCGCCAATCCGGTATGTGCCGCGTCGGCTCTGGAGTCGAGCTCGAGCGACATTCTGTAGTGAAACGCGGACTTCTCATAATCCCTCGCGAAATAATACGCGTCGCCCAATCCTCCCCTCATCAGACTGGACAGCGGGTCGAGGCTAACCGACTTCGTTGACGACTCCAGCGCCTGCTCGTGCCGCTCGTACGCGTAGAACGAACGCCCCAGCATGTTGTGCGCGGCGGCCATTCCCGGGCTGAGCCGAACAGTCTTCCGGAACTCCCGCATTCCTCCCGCGACGTCACCGGAGACTGACTTGATCAGCCCAATGGAGAAGTGTGCTTCTGCCAACGACGGATCGATCTCCAACGCCTTCGTCGCTGCGCCCATTGCTTCGACCGCCGCTACGGCGCTTGCAGAAGCACCGCGAACGGCACGGAAGATCAGACTGTCGGCGAGCGCTGACCACGCCAACGCCGATCCTGGATCCAGCTCGAGCGCGCGACGAGCATGGCGAAGCGCGACCTCGATTGCCTGAGGCGATCCGCCAAAGAATGAATGCCTGCTCTTGAGATACTCGAGATGCGCCTCCGGATTCACCGCGACCCGTCCTTCGCCGTCTGCCTCTTCAAAAGGCGAGAGCTGCACCGACACTTCACGGGTGACCGCCGCAGCAAGCTCACTCTGAAGATCGAGAACGTCTTCCAGCTCGCGATCATACCGCTGCGCCCAGAGCGTGTCATCGGTTCGCGCCGATACGAGCTGCACGTGCATTCGAACACGCTTGCCGACAAGATGCGCCGAGCCTTCGAGAACAGCGTCCACGTTCAGCTCGCGCGCAATCTCGGGGATTGGTTTTGACACGCCCTTGTAGGTCATCACGGACGTGCGCGATATCACACGCAGTGTTTTAACGCGCGCGAGATCGGAGATGAGCGATTCGGTGAGCCCGTCGGCGAAATATTCCTGAGATGGATCGTTGGACACGTTTCTCAACGGCAGGACTGCGATCGCACGGATTACATCTCGCGCCGGCATTGGAAGAGACGCGTTCGAAGCACCGTCCCGAATTCCCCGGAGCATCTGACTCACGACCGCCGCAGATGCTGGACGATGCGACGGATCTTTCTTCAGGCATTCGCCAATCAACCGGTCGAGCGCGTCAGGAGTTTCCGAACGAATCGCCCGCGCTGAAGGCGCGGCAGTATTCACGATCGCAAACATCAGCGACTCGGGTCGATCCTTGACGAATGGCTTCCCGCCCGTCGTCATCTCGTAAAGCATCACACCAAGCGCATAGACATCGGTACGCGCATCTCCCCCTTCACCGAAGAGCTGCTCCGGCGCCATGTAAGGGAGCGAGCCGACGATCAGTCCCGGCTGAGTCATTCTCCCTGTCGTGCTGCTTGCACTCAGCAGAAGCGCGAGTCCGAAGTCGAGAATCTTCGCATGATCGTCGACAGTCAGCACGACGTTGCCCGGCTTGAGATCGCGATGCAGAAAACCATGGCGATGGGCATTGTCGAGCGCATCGGCGATCTCCGCGCCGAGCGTCATCACAATGGTGAGGGGAAGCGGACCCTTTGCGAGGCGGGCCTCGAGAGTTCCCCCCGCCACATACTCCATAACAAGAAAGTCTCGGCCGTTTCTCGCGTCGAAATCAAAGATCGTCGCGACGCCGGGATGAGAGAGGCGGGACAGCACGAGAGCCTCGCGGCGGAATCGCTCGCGCCGTGTGTTGTCGCCGAGCACGCCGCGCAGCAGCATCTTGATCGCTACATCGCGATCGAGATTGTCATCGTGGGCTCTCCAGACTTCGCCCATGCCGCCTTCGCCGATTCGCTCGACGAGACGATACCTCCCGAGAACTGTTCCCGGGCCAATGAATTCGCCGTCGCCTGTCGCGGCGCTTGCGGCGCCGCTCGATCGATCTCTCGCCATGACTCACATAACTTAGCTGCCCTACTGACGCGCCGGTCAGCCGGAAGACATTCTAAGCGCCGTCGGCAAGCCCTCTTAATACTGCATCCATGAAACGAGCTGTGGATTGTTCTGGCCATCCTTGTGCTGATGGCTGTGACTCGCGCCGACGTCCCAGGACTTATCAGGTTGGCCGCGCTGTTTCTGGTCCCATTGTCATTTGCGGCGGCGCTCGCAACGATCAGCGTTCTCGCCGGAGCTCGAGGTCAGGCGACGGGATGGCCGATTGTGATTCCCGCCGCGCTGCCTTTTCTGATTCTGAGCTACGTCCTCTGGATGATTTCGCCTACGCTGCGCAGCGCGCTCCCGCCGGCAATCATGGAACGCGGCGTCTGGGGATTGGTGCTCGTGCTTTCACTTGTTCCGTGGCCGCTGCTTCGCGCAAAGAACAGCCGCGACGCAACGATGCGAACGACCTATGAAGCTGCGGCAAAGGCCGAGGAAGACAGCCTCGCCCAGTCACTCGAGTCGATGACCGGTGATGACATGGCGATGATGATGTACGAGCTCCGGAATCTCGGGCTGGACGCGACACCGGCATTGTGTCGGTCCACCAATGATTTCCTGGCGAATCACGCCGAATCGTTTCGCGGAAAGGCGGCAACGACTGAGCGTTATGAGATCGAAGGCTCAGCTATCGAGAAATATCTTTTTGCGATGGAGTGGCTCACTTCGAATCGCTGCGACATCACGCGCGCGATCGACGCGTACGATGGCGTGGTTCGACTGTACCCTGCCGCACCCGATCGTGAGCAGTTCCTGGCTCGCCTGGCCGCAATGCGGCAGGCGAGCCGATAGCCATCTGAACCGTGAGCTGTCTAAGTGCCCAGGCGTGCTCGGCACGTGAGCGTCGCTTGACCCGATGGGGACCACGTGAAATGCATGTCGGTCGTGAGTATCCCGCCGATACTGCACAGTTCCCCTGTGATGTTCAGCGCGGGCTGCGGACCGACACCGGTGTCGGTGTGGCAGACCATGGATACGACGCCGCCGGCGTTCGCGACTATCCTGGAATCGGTCGTGAGTCCCGCCGGACCGAGCGAGCATAGGAATCCGACGGCATGCAGGGCCGCGTTGCTCGATGCCGATGGGCCGACTTGCCCATACGACGGAGCTTCGACTGTCTGGGCGAAACTGAGTGGTCGAATATCCCGCGCTGACGGAGCGACCGGATCACCGGCACATGCCGCGAGTGCCCCGGCTGTGGCTGCAACTGCTAAAGTCGAAAGGATACGACGACGAAGCATATCTTCCCCCGTGAATTTGGTTGCCCGAACTAAGCAGCAATAACCGCATCCGGCAAGACCACCGAATTCTGGCGGCCTTAATCACCGTTTGCGCTGCGTCGGAATGGGTTGTTACGCGCAAGAAAGAACGCTGCGAGAACAAT
The DNA here is from genome assembly GCA_039933985.1 of Gemmatimonadales bacterium. GTDB lineage: Bacteria > Gemmatimonadota > Gemmatimonadetes > Gemmatimonadales > Gemmatimonadaceae > UBA4720. Next base: position 5,033 of record JBDTNA010000083.1, read on the forward strand.
CGCGGCGACCGCGAGCAGATGAGTACCGAACCGGGCTCGATCGATCTCGAAACTCGAGCTGACTATGCTGCGCCTGAACGCAAACCCTTTGGCCGAGCCAGACTGGGCACCGCGAATCCACACTGATCTGAGTTTTGCCGGAACGCGATAACGTTTCTCGATGGCTTCGGTCCTCCCCTGCCACTCGGCCGCAGCCAGAGTGTCACCCATACTCAGTCGCCGCTGATAGCCGTCCTGTTCACCTGCCTCGAGGTCGAGTGTTGGCGGTGAATACACCGCCGCGAACGGCACCGTCCATGTTACAGTGTCGCTCACCATACTCGGCGGCCTGGCGGGAAAGTCGGTGTAGTCCATCCGCAATCGAACCGCTCTGGCAGTCCATGGCGGATGAAGCGCCGCTACGATCGCGATTGCACATCCGGCAAGGAGAACGACTCCGCGGCGATCGATCAACTTCCTACTCGAACGCAGCCAGCCCGGTAACCGCCTGACCGATTATCAACGTGTGAATGTCGTGAGTTCCTTCGTAGGTGTACACACTCTCCAGATTCGCCATATGCCTCATCGACGCATACTCGGCCAGAATTCCATTCGCGCCAAGGAGACGACGAGCTTCGCGCGCAATGTCTGTCGCAATGCTCACGTTGTTCCGTTTCGCGATCGACACTTGCACCGGGCTGAACGTACCCGCGTCCTTCAGCCTTCCAAGGTGCAGAGACAACAGCTGCGCCTTAACGATCTCCGTGACCATGTTCGCGAGTCGCTCCTGCTGGATCTGGAATCCTGCAATCGGCTTCCCGAACATCACGCGATTGCCCGCGTAAGACAGCGCTTCTTCGTAACAAGCGATCGCCGCGCCAACCGCGCCCCATGAGATTCCGTAGCGCGCCTGAGTGAGGCACATCAACGGACTCTTGATTCCACCGCTCTTCGGAAGGAGGGCATCGGCGGGAACATGAACGTCGGCGAGCACGAGCTCACTCGTGTCCGACGCGCGAAGCGAGAGCTTTCCTTTCTGGTCACGCGAAGTGAATCCGGGAGTGTCAGTCGGGACAATGAATCCGCGAATCGACGTGTCTTCCTTCGAATCGCCGATTTTCGCCCAGATGATCGCAACCTGTGCGGTCGATCCGTTCGTGATCCACATCTTCGCGCCGTTGATGATCCAGCTTCCGTCACCCTGCTCTTTCGCGCGTGTGATCATGCCCGACGGATTCGAGCCATAGTCGGGCTCGGTCAAACCGAAGCAGCCGATGATTTCTCCAGCCGCCATCTTCGGCAGATAGTGGCGTTTCTGTTCCTCGCTCCCGAACGCGTAGATCGGATACATCACGAGTGAGCTCTGCACCGACGCAAACGATCTCACACCGGAATCGCCGCGCTCCAGCTCCTGATTGATCAGGCCGTACGCAACGTTGTTGAGTCCCGCGCAGCCGTACTCTTCGGGAAGATTCGCCCCGAACACGCCGAGCTCGGCCATTTGCGGGATGATCTCCCTGGGAAACCGGCCCTCGACGTAGGCTTTGCCGATAACCGGAATGACTTTCTCGTCAACGAACTGTCGTATGCTGTCGCGAATCGCGCGCTCTTCTTCTGAGAGAGCGGAATCGATGTTGTAGATGTCTTTGGTAGGCATTTATGAAAGATATGCGGGGGCTGGTTTGTTCGGGCAGATTGTGTTCGCCGCGACGTGCCAAATCTGGCGGTTGAGTTCAGGCACTTGTGAGACAGTGAGACCAGCGAGAAAGGCCAAACCTTAAATTTTGAAAAAACACCCAAAAAGCTCACCGGTCTCACCGGTCTCACCGGTCTCACACGTTTCACGATCACAGTGCACAACTGGCCCGGATTCAGGCAACATCCCGCCGAGCGAGAGGAGTGATCCCGACGGCCCGCGCCTTGTGCCGAAACTCCCGCCCATGATCGACCTTGAGCCCGCGCTCATCCTGCCACTGATGCACCATCTCATGGAGCAGCGTGTGTATCGCTTCGTCCCAGCCGTCACGCCGAATGTGCCGGCGGCTTATCACGATCTCCGGCTCATGACCGGCCTGACCCCGCCACGTGTAATGACCGAGCCGTGATTTCATCCGGCGTGACACCCGAATTGGAACGCCCGCCAGCTCGCCGCCGAACTTCATCGCATTCAGATCGGCATGATGCTTCGCCAGCTGGCTAGACAGACGCTCGTCAGCGGGATTTGTCCGCTCCGCCTGCCGGCGCGGACGACGCGGCGCATGAGCATGCGTCGGAATCTTCCACTGCAGCAATCCCCGGCGCGCGTCGGCCCGCTCGCGACGCGTACGTCCCTGAACGAAACGAACGACACTGAGGAGAATTTCATCCGGCGCCTCGAGATAACCGCGATGAATTCGAACCTCGCGGTCGGTGAAGCTCACGAGCACCGTGCGATTCTGTGTCAGACGGAGTGAATAATTCGCGGCCAGACCCAATCGCATCAACGATCTTCGAAGGTCTTCAGATGAGCGAGGCGGTGCGTCGAGCTCGAGCGACAGCTGGAGCTGTCGCGTCCCGATGCCGATTAATCTTTTGAGCGCTGAAAGCAACGATGCGGCCCGTCGACGAATGTCTTGCTCTCATCAGCCCATATTCGCGTCGTAACGTCGATCGATTTTTCGCCGATCGCGATCACGTTTACCGAGGAAGGTCGCCCGCCACGAGACCGGCTCGACACAGTCCCGGCGGTGGAGATCACGGTTCCCTTGACGGTGTGCTCGATGTAGTGCACGGATTCCTGATGGTCGTGACCACACAGCACGAGGTCAACGCCCATCTGCGCAAACCGTCCAAGAATCTTTTTTGTCCGCTTGAGTCCGTGCCGCTGAGACAACTCACCCTTGACGGGATTGTGGTGCATCACGATTACGCGCGCATCGAGCTTGTCGCTTCCTTCGAACGCTTCTTCGGCAACATCGAACTGCTCGGCGCGCAGGTCTCCAATGATGGAAATGTCGCGCAGGTTCCAGGTGAGCGTTCGGGGAGTTACTCCCTGCGATGTGTTGAGACCGACAAAGGTCGCGCCCGGCACATGCAGCACGGGCTCCAGATCGTGCGAGATGAACTTCATGTAGTTCTCGTACATCTTGTCCCTGACGCCGACGCCGAGGGGGGCGCGCCACCACTTTACGTCGTGGTTACCGGGGACGGTGATCGTCTTGCTGACCCGTTGTGCATCGCGGATGAACACTGCCGCGCGCTGGAATTCACCGGCGCGGGAGCGTTGCGACAGGTCGCCGGAGATTGCGACCACGTCGAACTTTTCGTCCTGAATGATCTGCTCGATGGCTTCGATCTGCGCCGGAACGGCCGGGCGGCCGAAGTGCAGATCCGACACATGAAAAACTGTCGTCACGGCACCCGTCTCCGCACCTATTGAGCCACCACCAGATCTGCGAAGCGTGTCGCGAGCTCCCGGGCAAGAATCCTGAATCCGAACGGACTCATTGCCTCGCTGACGACGGCCGGATCGCGGGAGACCGGGCCTTCGATATCGTTCGCCCAGAGAATTCGCGCTGTGCGCGCGTCGATGAGAAGGACTCGCACCGCCGTCTTTCTTTCACCGTTCCGCGTATCGACGCGGGTCTCGATCGGGAGTACAGCGAAACGGGCACTGGTCAGCGCAACCAGTGTTCTTATTTGAGATGCAAGTGGCTCAGGAAGCGGAGTATCACCCGCCGGCATTCGCCGAATTCCCTGCGCGGAGAGCTGCCTCGGATCGCCGGCAAGTCCGCCGTTTCGGTCAGCCGACTGGCTCAGCTCACGGCCAAATGTCCAGTTGCTGTTCACGCCTCGTTTTCTCAGCTGGTCGGCAAGCTCTTCATCGAGAATCGGCAACAGCGACGGACCTTCCCGCGTGACATCCCACGAGCCACCCCCGCCCGGCGTGGTGAGATACTGCGCGGGGAAGACGACCATGTGTCGGCCGGCCACTCCCGAAAGCGGACTCGACGGCGGCGCCTCGTCGCTCTTCGACTTTGATCCAGAGGACGCGCAACCATATAGTAGCGCGGCAGCGATGAGTGCGGCGAGCGGCGCTCGCGGAACCGGAATTCGAGAGGGCATTGGCGTGATTGCGAGAAACATAACCGATAGCCAATTTCACCGTCCACTGCGAGGAAACTGTTGAATGGGCAAGTTGGCTCAGCGGCTGCTCTTGGTTCTGATTGCAATTCTTGGGGCGACCAGCTTTGCCTGGCTCGCGTTGAAGCGAGGCGAACCGGTCAATGCGGCGTGGCTCCTCACCGCAGCGATCTGCACCTACATCATCGCCTATCGAGTCTACAGCAAAATCATCGCTGCAAAGATCTTCGAGCTCGACGACAATCGTCCGACGCCTGCGGTTCGACTGAATGATGGACGCGACTTTACGCCGACGAACAGGTGGATTGTCTTCGGCCACCACTTTGCAGCGATCGCCGGACCGGGCCCTCTCGTAGGACCAACGCTCGCAGCGCAGTTTGGCTTCCTGCCGGGCGCGCTCTGGATCATTGTCGGTGTTGCGGTCGGTGGAGCGGTTCAGGACTTCGTCATTCTTTGCGCTTCGATCCGGCGCGACGGAACCTCCCTCGGGCAGATGGCGAAGAACGAAATCGGGCCCGTTGCCGGGTACACCGCGCTGGTCGCCGTTCTCGGCATCATGATCGTGTTGATATCGGTGCTGGCGCTCGTAGTAGTGAACGCTCTCAAGGCGAGCCCCTGGGGAATCGTCACCATCGGCCTCACGATACCGATCGCGATGTTCATGGGCATATACATGAAGTGGCTTCGCCCGCATCGCGTTCTCGAGGCGAGCGCGATCGGCATCGTGCTTCTCATCTTCGCGCTGTACGCAGGCAGATGGGTCGCAGAAAATCCCGCGCTCGCGCCGATGTTCGCCTTTTCCGGCCCGACGCTCGCGATCCTCATCATGATTTACGGATTTGCAGCGTCTGTTCTGCCGGTGTGGCTGCTGCTCGCACCACGCGACTATCTATCGGCGTTCGTGAAGATCGGAGTCGTGCTCGCG
>JBDTNA010000084.1:0-10041 GCA_039933985.1 Gemmatimonadales bacterium
ACTTACTCTCGAGAGATCGTTGTCTCCGGGCCTGCCGCTGGTTCGCGCCGATCGCGATAAGGTCATTCACGTTCTGACAAACCTTCTCGGCAATGCCTTCGAGTTCACACCCGGTGGCGGGCGCGTGTGGGTCAATGCGTGCATGAATGCTGAAAACGCTGGTGACGCAGTGCTCGTCGAGGTCGGCGATACCGGTCGAGGCATCGCGCCGGATCACCACGAGCTGATCTTTCGCGAGTTTGCGCAGGTTGATTCGTCTGCGTCGCGCGCGCATCACGGGACCGGGCTTGGTCTCACAATCGCGCGCCGTTTCGTCGAGCTTCACGGTGGGAGGATCTGGGTCGAGAGCGATCTCGGATGCGGAAGCAGGTTCTTTTTCACCCTGCCGATGGGTAGCCGGGCCGAATGAGCGGGCGGGTTTTGCTCGTGGAAGACAGCCCGATGATCAATGGGGCACTGAAAATTCTTCTGGAATCCGGCGGCTTCGACGTGACTCTCGCGACGACAGTTGCCGAAGCAGTTGCATGGAGCGAAGCGTCACCGCCCGATGTGATGCTCCTCGACATCTCGCTTCCCGACGGCGACGGACTCGAGGTGATTGGCGAGCTGCAGAAGCGTGGCCTCAAACCGGCGACAACGTTTGCGATGACCGGGCATAGCGACGCCGCGACTCATGAGAGATGCATGGCAGCAGGTTGCAGCGATGTGCTGATCAAACCCGTACCGGTGCATCAGCTCCTGAGAATCGTCGCTTCGCGCCAGGCGTGAAAGAGCGGCGCGAGCACCCTCGCGCGGGTCCGCTGCTTCGCTGGTATTACGCGACAAAGTACCGGCTCTTCAGAAGAGAGAAGCGTCCGCACGATGGAAGGCGCGGGCTGATAATGCTTCAGCTCGACGCGCTGGCATACTCCGATCTGAAGCGGGCGATCGATCGCGGTTACTGTCCAACGATCGAGCGCCTGCTGCGTGAAGGTGATTTTGAGCTTCGCCGCTGGTTCTGCGGATTGCCTTCAGCGACTCCCTACTGCCAGGCGGGGATCTTTCACGGTGAGAATGGTGGCATTCCCGCGTTTCGCTTTTACGACAAGCCCGCGCGCAAAGTGATCACGTGCAATGCGCCGCACGGTGTCCAGTACATCCGTGATCGAATCAAGTCTCCCGGCGCGCTTGCCGGTGGCTCGAGCTATGTAAATCTGATGGATGGCGACGCGCAAACGGTTGCGTTCACCGTTGCGACCCGAGAGAAGATGTCCGTCTATCAGCGACTTGGCGGACGGCGAATGCTGATGCTGATTCTTCTGCATCCTATTCGCGTCGCGCGCATGCTGGTACAGAGCGTCCTCGAGTACCTGCTCGAGGAGTGGGAACGCCTGCGCGGTGAGCTGGCCCGCAATGTTACGCATTCCGAAGGCGTTTTTCCGTTCATCCGGATTCTCAGCAACGTCATCATCCGCGAGCTTCAGACGATGGCGATGCTTCTCGACGTTTACCTCGGCGTCCCGATCATCTACAGCACATTCATGCAGTACGACGAGCTCGCGCATCACTTCGGTCCATCGAGCAAGCAGGCTTTGAGCGATTTGCGGCGCACGGATGCGAGAATCTCGGAGATATGGCGAATGGTGCGGCTCGCCGGTGGCCGGCAGTACGACCTCGTCATTCTCTCCGATCACGGGATGACGGCGGCCGAGAGCTATCGGGTGAAGTTCGGCGAGTCGCTGGGAGCGACTGTCGAGAGAATGCTCGACGGCGATGTGCTGACCAGTCATTCCGACGCCAGCGAATACGCGGACATCGGGCCGGAGGTGATCGAGGCAATGGCGGTGATTGCTTCGCCGCGGCGTGAACGGACTCGCCGCGTTCTCCGTCGCGCGAAAGACTGGCTTCGCAGTCGCTATGGGCTACGGGAGATAATACTTCCCGAGAAGTATCGCGTCGCCGCGAATCATGACGTCGTAGTGACGTACAGCTCATGTCTTGCACTCGTGTATTTCGCTGAAAACGAGAATCAGCTCGATCTCGGTGAAATCATGGCTGACCCGAGATGGCGCGGCATCTATTCGGGCCTTCTGGATCACGCTGGCATCGGGCTCATTGCGACGCGAACTCCCGACGGTGTTCACGTCGAGGGCAAAACGGGAAAGGCGATTCTCGGGGATGGAGTGACGAGAGTCATCGAAGGCCAAAACCCAATGGAGGTCTACGGAACCGAGCCGTATGTCGTCAATTCCGTCGAGTCGCTCGTACTCCAGCCCAACGCGGGCGACTGCGTTCTATTCGGAGCTTACGACGGTTCAGAGATCATCTCGTTCGACGATCAGGTCGGAGCTCACGGGTCGGCGGGCGGCGACCAGGTTTATCCCTTCATCATTTCGCCGACATGGCTTGGCGTTGGAGCCGAGAAGCTGGAGGATGCGCGCGACATTCATCGCGCGGTGTTGCTCAAGTACTCGGAACAACAAATCCAATGATCGTGTGGAACTCGTGCGCCGATAGGCGCTCGGGCTCGAACTGCTCGCCGGCTCTTTTCATCACTCCCTGCACTACCGCATCGACCGTCATCAGCGGTGCGTCCGCTTCAGCCGTGACTTCCGATTCCCATTTTCCTCGATCAGGTCCCTTGAGCGTGTTGCGGTAGCTCGCGCTGTACACGGTGTGCCGCTCCTGTCCCGGCACGGACGCGGCGATGACGGCCGCGCCTGTTTCCACTCCGCCCTGCCGAATCGGAGGAAAGAGGTGAATGGCTTCGACGTTTTCAGCGCCGACCTTGCCGGCAATATCCTTCAGAAATCTCTCTGTAATTTCGATCATCCAGTTGGCGCGCCTCTGGCAGTTACTTCTCTCTCGACGTACAACCGCAGAATGTGCATGAAGTCCTGCGCGTTCGTGACCACGCCGAACGCCTGATGCGTTCCGCGGTCCTTCAGCTTGCTGACCACGAACTCGGAAGAATCGACGCAGATTGTCGGCAGCTCGCGAAGTGATCCGTCCGGCTGCGCGACGAAAGCAGGAAGCATGTTGCCGGTGGCGATCGCGTGAAGCGCAGTCGCGACAAGAATCGCCATCGTCGCTTTCGTCGTATGCTTCTTCATCGCGTCCTGGGCGGCCAGTGAATCAGTTATCACCTCGGGCAACGGGCCGTCATCGCGAATCGACCCTGTGAGAACGAAAGGAACGTTGCGCGTGACGAGCGCGTGCATGATTCCATTCTTCACGATTCCCTGATCGACTGCGGCAGCGATCGATCCTGCGGCTCTCACCTGATTGATCGCTCGCATATGCAGTCCGTGTCCGCCGGCAGACGCGACGCCGGTCTGCGTCATGCCGAGAGTAGTTCCGAAAATCGACGCCTCGATGTCGTGCACGGCGACGGCATTGCCGGCGAGCAGCGCTCCAACGAAGCCATTGTCGATGAACCACACCATATCTGCGCGCGCGCGTGAATGCACGAGGGCCGGGCCCGTCACCCAGATCGGATATCCGCCGCGGTCACGCTCATCGAGAAGTATCTGCGCCATCAGCGAGTAGTCGATGGGCTTTTCACGCGAGACCTCGCTCGTCATGAACTTGAACTCGCCGTCGTCGTCGGACTCCCGAAGCGAGTGAACGTAGATGCCCTCTGATCCGTCTTCCTTCTTGCCAACTGCGACCCGATCACTCTGCCGCACGCGACGTCCTTCACGAATCCACAACTTGCCGTCTGCATCGAGAATGAGCGACGAGTCCATGCGCGGCTCAAGCGGCAAACGCCACTCGCCGCCGATCTTCACCCAGGTCGGGAGATTCGTCGTCGAAAAGAAATTCTCGGGGAGAACGCCGTCTGTCGGCGCCGGGACGAACGTCGCGTCAGGCGCGTTCGCGAGCTTGGGTGCGCTGAAATCGGGAATGGAAAGATTCGACACGCCTAAAGATGTCTGGTTGCCCTAGAGCAGCGCCACGGGATCGCGATCGAGAGTCACGCGCAGCGCGACTGGAACCTTGAAGCGCTCCATGAAATAGCGGCTCACACGTGTCAGCTCGGATGCATCCTGCGATTTGAGCAGGACATGCCATCGCCATCGCGTTTTCACGCGCTCGATCGGACAGGGTGCGGGCCCCACGAGCTCAACGTCTTTCACATTATGCGCGGTCAACAGGTCGCGGATCCAGTCGGCACCGCGGGTGGCGAGATCTGCCGTCGCAGTGTCATTCGTGCCGCTGAAAACGATGTTCGCCAGCCGGACATTCGGCGGATATGGCGGCCTGATTCGGCCTTCGAGCTCCTCGGCGACGAAAGTCCGATAGTCGTGAGTGAGAGCGCACCTCACCGCATGGTGACCCGGCACTCTCGTTTGAATCAGAACTTTGCCGCCCTTTGGACCTCGGCCGGCTCGTCCCGCAACCTGGCTCAACAGCTGAAAGCAGCGCTCGGAAGCACGGAAATCCGGAAGATTGATTCCCACATCTGCATCCACGACTCCAACCAGCGTGACGTTGGGAAAGTCGAGACCCTTGGCGATCATCTGCGTTCCTAGAAGCATGTCGACAGCTCCTGAACCGACACGATCGAGAATCTCGGCGTGAGCCCACTTGCCGCTGGTCGTATCGACGTCCATTCGCGCAATGCGCGCAGTCGGGAATCGCTCGGCGATAAGACGCTCGACCTGCTGTGTGCCGAGTCCTCTACTCTTGAGATTCTGTCCGCCGCACCGCACGCACGTCACTCGCAACGGCTCCTGATGCGAGCAGTAGTGGCAGAGCAGTCTTTCCGGCGCGCGATGCAACGTCAGCGTGATGCTGCAGTTGGGACAGACAACGACCGATCCGCAATCGTTGCACTGAACGAACGACGAGTAACCGCGCCTGTTGAGAAGCAGGATACTCTGCTCTCCACGCAGAAGTGTCTCTGCGAGAGCACGATCGAGCTCCTCGCGTATCACCGCTTCGTAACCAGTGCCCGGGCCTCGGCTGCCTTCTGGAGGAACGGCCCGGTGACGGAGATCGACAACGTCCACTCTCGGCAGCCGCCCCCCACCAACGCGCTCGGGCAGGGTCAGCAGCCTGTACTTTCCGGCGCTCGCATTGGTCCACGACTCGAGTGACGGTGTTGCGCTTCCGAGCACCACCACTGCTCCTTCTGCCCTCGCGCGAACGATCGCGATTTCTCGAGCGTGATATCTCGGTGTCTCGCCCTGCTTGTAGCTCGACTCGTGCTCCTCGTCGACGATGATCGCGCCGAGGTTCTCGAGGGGTGCGAAGATCGCCGACCTTGCCCCGACAACGATCTTTCTGTCACCGCGTTTGAGCGCGATCCACGCGTCGTAACGCTCTCCGTCGCTCAGCGCTGAATGCAGCACTGCGATTCTGTCCCCGAACACCGCGCGAAACCTGTCCACGGTCTGCGGCGTGAGCGCGATCTCGGGCACGAGCACAATCGCAGTTTGACCGCGCCGATCCACGATCTCGCGGAGAAGCTCGATGTACACCAGCGTTTTTCCGCTTCCCGTAATTCCGTAGAGCAGAAATACATCACCCCGAGCGCCACTCTTGAGCTTTTCGATCGCATCGGCCTGCGGCGCCGATGGAACGTGCGAGCGTGGAAGCTCGCCGGCACGCAGCGCAAACGGATCGCGATCGACTTCTTCGCGCTCGATCAGAATGAGTCCACGCTTCTCGAGAGACTTCAGAACCGGTGACGAGAACGAGAGCTGCTGCATCAGGTGCTCGACCGTGCTCGACCCTCCAAGTGACTCGAGCATCTCGAACACAGCTCGCTGCTGAGGAGCACGCGAGAATGCCTTGTCGCGCTGCGTCAGCGTTGGCAGATCCTCTCTCAATCGCACCACCCGATGCGTCTTCCGAGTCGGTTGTGGCTGCGCTGCCCCGGTGAGCGATGCGGGAAGAGCCGACCGGAGAGCGAGTCCGATCGGGACGACATAGTAGTCAGCCATCCACCGGCACAGCGCGATCATATCCGGGCTCATCACCGGCGCGTCGTCCGGTACCTCGATGACGCGCTTGACCTTCTTTACTGCATTCCCTGAGGCCGAGCCAAGGCAGATCCCGATCTCTTTGCGGTTCCTGAACGGGACGACAACGCGCGAGCCGGCAACCGGAATGCGGTCCGATTCCGGGTTCAGCTCGTAGGTAAATGTCTGAAAGAGCGGGACCGGAATAGCAACTTCGATCAGCCCCGTCGGATTGGAGCTCATCGTCCCGCTAGCGGGCGCCCCCGCTCGCCGCCTGCCCGCGTTCAGCCTCGCTCGATTTCTCGACTCCGAGCCCAGGCCGATCGGTCAGCCTGATCTGGCCGCCGCTGATCGTAGCACCGTTGAAAGGATCCTCTGCAAGCAACGCAGCGCCGTCGAAGTCCGCAGTGTCAATCAGCGGCGAGAGCTGCGCCACGGCTGAGATACCGAGACTCGACTCGATCATGCAGCCGGCCATGACCATCATGTTATGCGCGCGCGCGACGTGAACTATTCGCAGCGCTTCACGCAGGCTTCCGCACTTCGCGAGCTTGAGATTGATGCCATCCACCGCCCCGGCAAGCCGGGGAATATCCGTTGACACCAGGCACGATTCATCGGCGATGATCGGGAGCTTCGATCGCTCGCGAACAAAGCGCAGACCTTCGATGTCGTGCTGCGCGACGGGCTGCTCCACGAACTCGACGTCGTGATCGGCCAGGAAATCGATCATGCGGACCGCATGCGCCGGCGCCCACGCTGCGTTTGCATCCACACGAAGCTTCTTTGACGGCGCTTCATCACGGACGACGCGCACGATCTCCATATCGCGGTCAGTCCCGAGCTTGATCTTGAGAATGGGATACTGCTCCGCGTCCGCAACGCGCTGCTTCAGACCTTCGTTGTCGGCGATTCCAATGGTGAAGCTCGACTGCGGCGCGTCATCGGCATCGAGTCCCCACATCTTGTACACTGGAATGCCGAGGCGCTTGCCGGCGATGTCGTGAAGTGCCGCGCTGATGGCGCTCTTCGCGGAATTGTTGCCGCGCAGCACGCGGTTGAGACTCGCATCGATCGCCTCGAGCGACCACGACTTCGCGCTTCCGAGGACCGGCGCAAACTGATCGAGTGCCGCCGCTACCGTCGCAACGCTTTCACCGTAGTAGCGGTTCGGCGCCGCTTCTCCCATGCCCTCGATTCCGTCGTCATCGACGATTCGCACGACCACGTTCTCGTGCGCTGCATATCCTCCGCGCGCGATTACGAACGGATAGCGGGTTTTCAGGCGAACTACTTCGTGCGAGACCTTCAACCGACGGTCGAGGATGTCAGCGGTTTTGACGGCGACACGACGCGCGATGTCCAGGCCGTTCGCATGTCGTCCGGCGCACTGCTCCCAGCGAGGAACGCGATGAGCGCATCTGCGAGCTCATTTCCGCGTTGATAGCGATCCGCAGCCCGCTTCGCGAGACACTTCATCACGATCGCGGAAAGCTGCGGCGGAATTCGTGAATCGACAACGTCAGGCGCAGCAGCCGTCTCAGTCACATGCTTGTAGCTGATCGAGTATCCGTCGGCCCCGTCGAATGGCGGAAATCCGAGAAGTGTCTCGTACATGACAACGCCGAGCGCGTAGAGGTCGCTTCTTCCATCGAGAAGCTTCCCTCTCGCCTGCTCGGGCGACATGTAGTGCGGCGTTCCCATCACGTTTCCCGTTCCGGTCATTCTCGCACGGAAGTGACCTGTGGCGATGCCGAAGTCCGTAACCAGGGCATTCTCGTCTTCATCGAAAAGAATGTTGTCGGGCTTGATGTCGCGATGGACCAGACCATGCCGGTGCGCGTAATCGAGCGCGCATGCCACCTGCGCCGCTATCGCTGCCGTGCGTTCAGCAGGAAAGGAGCGTCGGTTGTTGATCCTGTCGGCGAGCGTTCCTCGTGCGAGATATGGCATCACGAGATAGACCTGATCGCCGACCGATCCAAAATCGGTTATCGGACAGATGTGCGGATGCACGAGCTGAGCTGCCGACTCTGCCTCGCGCTTGAATCGCTCACGCATGTCCGCATCCCTTGCCAGATGCGGATGCATGACTTTGATAACGACGGGACAATCGAGCGGAATGTGAAGCGCGTAGTAGACGTTGGCCATACCGCCTTCCCCTACACGATGCATCACGCTGTAACGCCCGCCAGTCACATGCCGCAAAGCGGTGATCGCTGGATCGGGCGGCTGAGTATTTCGATTTGTTACTACAGGGAGCAGTTCACCGCAGCGGAGGCAACGGGCCGCCGAGCCGCGATTCCAGGCTCCACAATCAGGACAGAACATCTTTACCCACCGAACTGCATTCGCACGAAGTCATAGGGCGGCCATGGACCGCTCAGGTGAAAATCAAGAGCCGTCTGCCGCTGGTCTTCCTTTTCCACCATGTCGGCAAAGCCGGCCCATCGCTCCAGGTCCACGAGAAAGGACGCCTGTGCTACGACCGACGTTTCGTCCTCTCCAATCGGTAACGACACGGTCGCAGCGGCCTGGCCGCGCAGCACTCGCATGCTCTGGGACGCGGTTGCAACGAGCTGCTTCTCACTCTCCTTCGCTTCCCCGGTCGTCGCATTCGACCCGTCGACGCCGACTGTCTTCGTGATCGTAAGCCTGGCCTGACCGTGACCCTCGATCGCCCCCATGGTCTGCGTCAGCGTGAAGTAGTGGAGCTCGAGCCAGCGAAGAAGATTGTCGCGAGTCCGGAAGACAGTTCCGGGAGGAGCCGGCAGAATCGCAGCAGTGCCCTGCACTTCCTCGAGAACGCGGCGGTACTCGTTCATTTCTTTCTCATCGACGACGACTCGATGGTACCGCGTTGGAGCGACGACTGCAGCAAGCGAGCGGAAAGGAACGAGACTGGTTCCCTCCGCAAGACTTTGATGGAGACTCGAGTCGTGCGCGGCGACGCCAAACAGTCTGAGCGCGTTTACAGGAGCTTGCGCCATCTTAGATAGAGCAGGAGGAGACCGCCGAGCGCCAATTGAAATACAACCATCGTCCAGAACCCATGGCTTGCGTGCGCCAGAGGAATGTAGTCGAAGTTCATTCCCCACATGCCGCTGACGACGACGAACGGCAATGAAATCGTCGCCACAACACTGAGCGCTTTCGTTACTGTCCCAAGCCGATTGGAGACCTGTGTTAAGTAACTATCCAAAGTGTTGCTGAGCAACTCACGATATGTCTCGAGAGAGTCGTTGATTCTCAGGACGTGATCGTAAATGTCCCTGAAGTAAACCTGAGTCTCGGTTGAAAGCAGGGCGCTTGGCCGATTGGTCAGGACCGCGAAAACATCGCGCTCCGGCGCAAGATGGCGGCGCAGTGACAGCACGAGCCGCTTCACGCTGAAGATTTCGCGAAGTGCATTCTGATCGAACGATGCGAAGACTTTTTCTTCCAGCCCATCCATGAACTCGTCGAGCTGATCGAGAATCGGGAAGTACGCATTCACAGCTTCGTCCACAACTGCGTGCATCAACCTCGCGGCGCCGGCGGACGCAAGCTCTGGACGCTTTTCGAGAATCGCGACGGTTGCATTCACGGGGTGCGTATGACCTCCGTGTACAGTCACGAGAAAATTATGGCCGAGGAAGCAGGTGAAGTTGACGGTCTCGATGTCGTAAGGATCCTCTGTATCGTCGAGGAAAGCGACCGTCCGCACAATCAGGATGAGGAAGTTGCTGTACTCCTCGATCTTTACCCGCGAGTCGGGATTGAGGCTGTCCTGGACAGCGAGCGGATGGAAGTGAAATACGTCGCTGAGGAGCGAGACGTCTTCCGGCTTCCGGTTATCGATGTCGACCCAGAGCGTCCCGGTTCCCGACTGGACGATGGCGCGCATCTCATCGGCGCTGAGCCCAGTCCGCGCAACGCCAGAGGAATCGTGATAGCAACTCCACGACGTGGCGCCGCCAAATTCCGCCGGCTCATGCTCGGCGGCATCCAGTTCGCGATTGTCTGTATGGAGTGTTGCCATCGCCTCGGTTTGGGGACGGGCCTTAAGGATTGATGAAGTTAGCGTGCAGGCGGCGCAGAGTCAGGGGCGGCG
>JBDTNA010000085.1:0-9977 GCA_039933985.1 Gemmatimonadales bacterium
AGACGCATCTCGGGAGTACCGTCCGCAACAATCACCTGGCCCGCATGCAGCGAGTTCCCGATGCCAACTCCGCCACCGTGATGGAATGACACCCACGACGCTCCGCTCGCGGTGTTCAGCAACGCATTCAGGATCGCCCAGTCGGCGATCGCATCGCTCCCGTCGCGCATCCCCTCCGTCTCCCTGAACGGAGATGCAACACTCCCCGTATCGAGATGATCGCGGCCGATGACGATAGGCGCAGAGATCTCTCCCGACGCAACGAGATCATTCAGCGCCACACCGAAGCGCGCCCGCTCCCCCTGACCCAGCCAGCAGATGCGTGCCGGAAGCCCCTGGAACGCGATCTTCTCGCGCGCAAGCGTGATCCATCGCCTGAGATGCTCATCGTGCGGAAACAGCTCGAGCACGAGATCGTCGGTGCGAGCGATGTCGTTCGGATCGCCTGACAATGCAACCCACCGAAACGGTCCCTTACCTTCGCAGAACAATGGCCGCACGTACTCCGGCACAAAACCCGGAATATCGAATGCGTTCTCGAGACCCGCGTCGAACGCGACAGTCCTGATGTTGTTTCCGTAGTCGAACGTGATCGCGCCCTGCCGTTGGAGCTCGAGCATCGCCTCGACGTGAACCACTGCCGATGCGGTCGACAGCTCGACATATCGCGACGGATCCGCGGCGCGCAGCGCCAACGCTTCGTTCAGCGGCATGCCGGCGGGGATGTAGCCGTTCAACATGTCGTGCGCGCTCGTCTGATCGGTGAGCACGTCCGGCACAATTTCGCGCGATGCCATCGCCGGAAGAATGTCGGCCGCGTTTCCCACGAGCCCGACGGACAATGCCTGTCGTTTCGACCTGGCAGTCTCGATCCATTCGAGCGCTTCGTCGACATCGTGTGTCTTGCGATCGAGGTATCGGGTTTCAATGCGCTTGTCCACGCGCGACTCATCGACATCGATGCCGAGAAATGCGGCCCCCTGCATCGTCGCAGCCAACGGCTGCGCCCCGCCCATGCCGCCGAGTCCGGCAGTGAGAACGAATCGCCCGGCGAGCGATCCGTCGAAGTGCTTTCGCGCAACTGATCCGAATGTCTCGTACGTTCCCTGAACGATTCCCTGCGATCCGATGTAGATCCACGATCCGGCGGTCATCTGCCCGTACATCGTAAGTCCCATTCTCTCGAGCTCGCGAAATTTGTCCCAGGTCGCCCACCGGCCAACGAGATTGCTGTTCGCAATCAGAACGCGCGGAGCCGATGAGTGTGTCTTGAACACGCCAACCGGTTTTCCGCTTTGAATCAAGAGCGTCTCATCGTTTTCCAGCCGGCGGAGCGTGCTGACGATTGCGTCGAAAGATTCCCAGTTGCGCGCCGCCTTTCCCGTTCCGCCGTAGACAACCAGATCATCCGGACGCTCCGCCACATCGGGATCGAGGTTGTTCATCAGCATTCGAAGAGCGGCTTCCTGCTGCCAGCCTTTGCACGAAATGCTGGAGCCCCGCGGCGCATGCAACGGCTTTCGATGACCACTCGCGACTCCGACTGGAAGAGCGATAGTCTCAGCCATTCACGCCTCCGGTGAACATTCCCATCGCAATGCCCGAAGACAGCACCTGAATGTCCGCGGTTAGAACACGGTCACGATCGAGCGGAGGCACGAGCGACCTGACTGACTCATGCACTGGAATCAGCTTGAGCCCGGGCTTGAGTGGCGCCCGAAAATCGAGTCCCTGCGCGGCACACATGAGCTCGATCGCCAGAACGTATCTCACATTGTCGATGACTCGCCGCGCTTTCCATGCCGCGCCCATCGACATCGGCACAACATCCTCCCGGTTTCCGTCGGTAGGAATTGTGTCCACAGTCGCCGGATGTGACAGCACCTTGCACTCGCTCGCGAGCGCAGCCGCCGTGACCTGCGCCATCATGAACCCGGAATTCACGCCGGCCTCGTTTGCCAGCATCGCGGGAAGTCCCTGATTGAAATCAGGGTGCACCAGGCGGTCCACGCGCCTTTCGGCAATCGTTGCGAGATTCGTCATCACGATTGCAAGAACATCGAGCGTGAGCCCGACCGCCTGCCCGTGGAAATTGCCGCCGCTCAGCGTTTCGCCGTTCTCGAAGACGAGCGGATTGTCGGTCGCCGCGTTCAGCTCCCTCGTCACGATTCCCTCGATCCAGTCGAGCGCGTCCTTCACCGGACCGTGAACCTGCGGCATGCAACGCAGGCAGTATGCATCCTGCACGCGTGGATCCCCATATCGGTGGGATTCCCTGAGTTCACTTCCCTCGAGAAGCTCGCGAAGCACGGCCGCCGACGCTGCCTGTCCAATTTGCCCGCGCGCTTCCTGAATCCGCTCGTCGAATGGAACCGGAGTTCCAAGCAGCGCCTCGAGTGACATCGCTCCAGCAACATGCGCGGTAAGCCAGAGACGTTGTGCGTCGTAAAGTGCGAGCGCCGCAATCGCGGTGTGCGCCTGCGTGCCGTTGATCAGCGTGATGCCTTCCTTCGGGCCGAGTGTCAGCGGCTCGAGGCCGTGCTCACGAAGGACTTGAGCGGCAGGCCGGAGCTCGCCGCCTTTGGCGCAGAGCATTCCTTCGCCGATCATCGCGACGCCGAGCGCGGCGAGCGGAGCGAGATCGCCGCTGGCGCCGACGCTTCCCTGCTCGTGGATTGGCGGTTGAATGCCCGCGTTGAGCATCGCGAGAATCAGGTCGACCAGTTCCGCTCGCGCGCCCGAATAGCCTTTTGCGAGAACGTTCGCGCGGAGCAGCATCATCGCGCGCACTTCCCGTTCCGGCAGCAGCGGTCCGACTCCCGCCGCATGACTTCTAACAAGGTTCACCTGAAGCTCGGCCAGCCTGTCCTTCGGAATTGCAATTTCGGACAGCTTCCCGAAACCGGTCGTCACTCCGTAAACCGCTTCGCCTCCCTCTATAATATCGGCGACAACTTTCTGAGTTGCTTTCATCCGCTTTCGCGCTGTCGGAGACAGCTCGACGCTGGCGCCGTCGACGGCAACAGAATGCACGAGATCGATTGTCAGGCTCTGGCCGTCGAGGATGATCGTCTGGCTCACTGTGGCTCCGACGTAGCGGATTCAACGACCACGGTGTTCTCGGTGTCCCACCGCCACTGCACTTCCGAGCCGTTCAGATGAACGCCGCCGAGCCAGCGGTCACTTCCGCCCATCGAGATCCAGTCGCGGTCGCCGCGAAGAACGTCCGATCCAGCTTTGGTAAGGCACATCTCGGCGTTCCGAAATGCGCGTGAATCTTCTTCCGTTCGCGGAGCGTCAATGCTGTCGCCCGACGGATAGGTCAACAGTGGATTTGGGTGCAAACTCATGCGCTCAATGTAGCGAGCCATGGAGGCGTCACCGCAGTAGATGCGCTCCTCACGATTGGCGACGCGCTTGAAGATCTCGGAGAAGGTGAGCGGCCCCTGCGCTATCGTCTCCAGAATCTGCGACTCGGCCCGCGAAAGCCCGTTGTGGGTGGACGGCAGCTCCTCGAGCTCTCTCTTCATTGCCCCGGCGAGGAATTCGAGGGCCGACGTATCTCCGGCGATCAACCGTTCGACCGCACGCGGATCGTCCGAACGAAACGCCTTCCACGCATCGCGACCCAGTGCGAGCATCTCGTCGGACACGTCACGCCGCGCTTCATAGAGGTCAGCGAAGCCGTCAACGTTGAGATTCCCGAGGCAACCTTCGATGCAGATGATCGAGAGCTTCGTGTTCGTTTCTTCTCGCGCCTCGCGACTCGCCGAAGAAAAGAAGTCGAGTATCTGAATCAGCTGGAGCTGATCGTACAGATCCCACTCGAACCAGAGAACTACCTGGTCGTAGTCTGAGTAGCGGCGCAGCGTATCGTCGCGCTCGTCAAGGTCGCGCTGGAGCTCGTCCGAATCGCCGAAGCCTTCGGAGCCAAGAAACTTCGCGCGAACGCGAGAAAGATCGGCGAGCGAGAGTCCGGACGGGACGGGCCCATCATGGAGTATGTCGCGCCACGGCAGAATTTCGCCCGTGCCGTCCACTGCCCTGATTCCGCCCGCGGCGGAATCGCCGTTGGTGATGTGTAGAGTCAGGCTACTGACTGTTGGTCTGGCGGTAAGTCTGCTTGTCGTAGTTGAACTTGATGTCCGACTGAGCCTTCAAAGCGATGTAGAAATTGAACGAGAAATTTCCGTTCGGGCTGCGCGTGAACGCGAAAATCGATCGCCAATCATGAAGCTCTCTCTGAAGGGAGACTGACTGGCTGGCGAACTGCCGCTCTCTGAAGTCGTACGTCGTTCCCCAGCTCGCGGCCCATTTTGGCGTGACGTGGAAACTCATTTGAGACGTAATATTCTCGCGCGATGGCTGGCGAATGAATGGTCCGCCGGCCGTGAGCCGTCCGGGCTGTTCAGCTCCCGTCGGATTTGTGCTCTGCTGCTCGATGCAAAGATCGTAGACGATTCCCGAGAAATTCCGGCAGAGGTCGCGGGGATCGATCGTCACGACCGTTCCGTTTCCGACCGGCGGACGCTGGCGGCTCGAGCTGAACGTGAACGATGCCTGCCAGCCCTGCGTGTTCGGCATACCATAGGTATCGTTTCGAATCTGCGCTCCGGCAACCGGCGTCGATGCGACCCTCTGCTCGAGAGCATCCGTCGAGCCCTGGCCAAGACGCTCCACCTGAGGCGTGAGCGATGGTACGGCACGACCGAAGATTCGCGTCAACACGCCAAATATTCCTGAGCTCCCGTTCAGACTGAACGATGCGTCGATTCCAGTTCTGAACGGCTTGAGCTTCGCGGAGTCGCTCAAAGGATTCCCCTGGAAGAGCGAGTATTGAACGCCTGCTCTGAACCCCGGAAGCAGATCGGAGTTGAACTCTGTGCTGAAGTTGTCGGTCGTGAATCCAGACTTGCCCGTTTTTCGTTTCCGCTCGAAGTCATAGGAAAGCGGTGAGAAGCCAAGGCCGACGAGCTTTACTTTCCGTCCCTCCAATGCGCTCGCGGTGTCCTTCGACTTCATTTTCGCCTCGAGCACCTGCGAGATCTGAAGAGTCACCTGATTGGAAGCGAGTGAGCCAAGGTACCCGCGGGGATCGGTGTTCAGCGCGCGAAGGAATTCTCTGCTGACTTCCGCCGCCGGAGCGTAGGAGTAGCTGATGACCGGCGAGATCGTATGACGGAAGCGGCTGATGCTGCCGATACCAGGGAACAGACCGAAAACTGTCGGCGATGACGACAGTCCGTAGAAGAGACGCTTCGACTGGTGGACGTATCGACCGCCTGTCTGTTCTGTTCTCACCCAGTAAGCATGCGGATCGACGTTGGTCAGTCCCACACTCGGCGAGACCTTGAGGCTGCCGGAAAAAAATTGTGGCAACCCGAAGGAGGTCTGCCAGTCGACCTCGGTGCTGAAGGTTCGCGCAAATACTCTGTCGGTCGTCTGCGATGGATCGTCCTGATTGATGACAGGAATTCGAACCGGGTTGTTGTTCTCCTGATCGCTGACTCGAACCGTATTCTGGAGGCTGAATCCGAAGATCTTGATTGGCGTGTTGAAGTTGAGTGCGCTGACGCGCGAATCTCCCGTCGCCCTTATGCTGTCGCGCACGACACCATTCTGGAAGCGATAACGGTAGGCAAATTCGCCATTCCTATCGACCTTCAGCTGTTCCTGGTTCGTGATGTTCAGTGCGGGAGTCCACTCGAGCCATTTCGCGAGCGCCAGCGTCGGTGTGCTGATGCTGAAATTCGGGAAGTCCTGTGAAACGTCCTTCCTCCCGCTGTATTGACGGCGGCTTCCTCCAAGACTGAACGAAGCAGGTCCGATCTGCTGCTGATACGACGCATGACTTTGAATCGTCGCCAGAACCTGACGCGGATCGAACGTTGTCCGGCGTTGAAGGTTTGTGTTCTTGACGAAGTTGATATCAGTCGTGAGATGGGTCGTCTGCGAGAAATCCTGCTGGTGGGCCCACGACACTGCAAAGTTCCGGTCGCCGTCGCGCTGCCACATGCGGGAGAGGCCGAGCCGTCCAGTCAGGAAGCGGTCGAGCCATCGATACCGCCATTCACCGTTGAGCTTGAGCCATCCCGGATCGTTGTCCGAAGTGTTTGCGCCGCTCCGCCAGTCGAGCGTGACTTGCGTGTCCATGAAATCGCTGAACGCGAAATAGTAGCCGAGGTTCTCGATGTGCCGGCGGTAGGAAGGACTGTTGCGGAAGATCTCATTGATCCCGAACCGCGGAGTCACGATTCCGCTGCGCCGCCCTGACCTCATGTCCTGGAAGATGAACGGCAGCCAGAACACTGGAACATCCGCGATATAGAGCACGGCCGGACGCGCAACGAGAATGTTCTTCGAGATGAGCTTTATCTCTTTCGACTGAAAGTGATAATCGGGCACAGCGTCGTCGCAGCTCGTGATGGAACCGTTGCGCGCGTAGAACGCGGTTCTCTTTCCGCCGGTTGTGTCATTTACAAAGCCGGCGGCCGCGCCGAATACATACCATGTCTCGCCGCTTTCCACCGCTGTGCTGATGTTCGTAACCGTGCCGCGGCGTGACTCGACGTTGTATGTCATCTGACCAAGCGCGACGACATCGGAGTTGCCACGGCTCGGATCTCGAAGGATCAGTGTGTCGCCCTTGGCGAACACGACCTTTGTCGAGTCGTTGTAGGTGATCGTATCACCTACAAGAATGGTGACACCGCGGCTCACGCCTGCGGGGTCGCCCTCTAAATAGAGAGTGCGCTGCTTTGCGTTGAACGTGACCTTCACTCCCTGATAGCGAGTGACGTCATAGCCCGGCCGCGTCATGAGCGCTGTCGTGATCGAGTCAGGGAGGAGCCATTTGATCAGCTCTTTCTGCCGCGTCGAATCGGCGCGTATCGAATCAGCGCGGCTTGAGTCGGGGCGCGTTGCATCGCGACGCAGCGTCGTGTCGAGAGGATTTCGTGGCAGCGTCGGAGCGGGCGGCCGCACCGGTTTCACCTGCGCGCCCGCCGAACCGGCAGCGAGCAGTGCGAGAAGCACGACGACTACCCTCACGCGTTCACACCGAGACGCCGTGGCTCGCGCGGCACAACATCAGCTCGCTCAGCTTCACGTCTGGCTTCCAGCTCCTCCTCCAGCGCCCGTTTCGTTCGCTTGCGAGTGACCAGGTAGGAAAGGAATACGCCCAGCTCGAAGAGGAAATAGAGCGGGCCAGCGAGTGCAAACAGCGTTGTGGGGCTCGCATCGGGCGTGATGAACGCCGCCGCTATCACGCAGATGACGATCGCGTGACGGCGATACTTCGTCAGGGTTTTCGGCTGCACGATCCCCAGCGCTGACAGCAGGAGTATCCCGATCGGCAGCTCGAATGCGAGACCGAATGCGAGCATCATGCTGAACGCAAAATCGAAGTACTGCGTCGCTTCGATCATCGGCGTCAATGAAGCCGATTCGAATCCGTGAAAGAATTTGAGCGTGAACGGAAGAACGACGAAATAGCAGAGCGACACACCGGAGAGGAATAGAAACACCATTCCGAACAGGGTCGGAACGATCACACGCTTTTCGTGCTTGTGAAGCGCCGGGGAGAAAAAGCCCCACAACTGATAACCAATCACTGGCGTCGCGAGCAGAAGCCCCGTGATGAGGGACGCATTGAGAATGATCTTGAACGACGTCCCCGGATGCGTGTACACGAGGCTGCCATTCGTCAGATAGGGCTTGATCGGCTCGGCGAGCAGACCAACGAGATCGAGACGCTTTTGCGACAGAACAACGAACGAAGCGATGATTCCAACCAGGATCGCTCCGGCAATCCAGAAGAGGCGATGGCGCAACTCCTCGAGGTGATCGAGGAACGGCATCTCCGTGTCAGGAGCTACACGCGCCTTCGCCGTCACGGAATCAGCCAAGAACTCGTAGCCGTTCTCGTGCCAGCTCCGCCTCATCCGACGAGGGATAGCGTTGGATGAGATCATTGTATAGCCGCTTTGCCGCCGTTGTTCGACGCGCCGACTGCGCGAGAACACCACGCTTATAAAGAGCCGTAGGAGCGCGCGGTGACTCGGAATACTTCGCGACAACGCTCGCGTACGCGCTGTCTGCAGAGGCAATCTTGCTTTCCGCTGCAAGAGATTCCGCGATGTAAAATTGCGCGTCGGCGGCCAGCTCCGAATCGGGATATCTCTTGAGCAGATCCGTGAATGCCGCGCGCGCAGCGCTGTTGCCACCGCGAGTCAGCTGATCGCGGCCGATCTGATAGAGCTCATTCGCGTCAGGTGCCGCTTCGACCGGAGCAGAGGATGATCCCGTCGTTTCGGGTGACGCCGATGGCGATGGAGGAGGCGGAGGAGGTGGCGGTGCCGCGTTCCGGATCCGCGAATCGATCTGATTGCGCAGCTCCTTCAAGCGGGCTTCGCTCTGCCCTGTCACTTCCATGATCTGATTTACTTCCTGGCGCATTCCGCGAACTTCTGCCTGCGTTTCTGCGCGCAGCCGTGTCAGTCTCGAGCTCAGCGACGACACCGAATCGCTGAGTGAGCGGAGCGTGCTGAGTATCTGCACGACCTGAACGGCACGAACCGAGTCCACGGCGGCCGCATCAGCTTTAGTCTGAGCGACCTCCTGATTTACTTCGTCGAGCTGCGACAGGGACGCGAAGCAGCCTGTCGTCCCTGTCACGATCAACGCGAAGACGGCGCCCTTCGCCAGCCGCGGTGCCGCCAGCCGCATCATCCGCCGGCGATGATCTCGAATTCAGCGCGGCGGTTCAGAGCCCACGCTTCTTCGTTGTGACCCTGTACGGACGGTCGTTCCTCGCCGAGCGTGACGATCTCTATTCGGTCCTCGGAAATTCCGAGTGCGGCGAGATATCGTTTCGCTTCGGCAGCGCGCCGTAGTCCAAGAGCGAGATTGTATTCGTCCGAGCCACGTTCGTCAGCATGACCTGTGATACGAATGCGTAATCCCTGCCGGCGCAACAGAACGGGCGCCTTCGCTTCGAGCGCAGCGCGGGAATCATCCGTCAGTGCCGACTCATCGAGATCGAAGTAGATCGCGTTAACGACCGTTGTTCGCTCAGCCGCCGTTGCAGGTGCATTCGTCGCCGGTCCGGCTGCGGCAGCGGCGGCAGCGGCTGCGGCTGCGGCATTGCGCGCTGCTTCGGCACGCGCGATCGAATCGAGCCGCGCCTGCTCTCTAATGAGACTGTCGGTGTTGACACGTCTCGGGGCCGGCCTGGTTGCCGGCTTCTTCGCGCAACCTGCCGCGAGCACCGATGCTGCCACTGCTATTCCGAAGATACGCCCGATTGAATTCATGATCCTGTTGCGATAGGGAAAGTGGTTGATCCTGACTCAGGGACTTCCAGTAATCATCGGTGACCATGCCGAGAGACGCGCACCTGCATTGCGCGTCAATTGACGGAATCGCCCAGACTCGGTATCGAGAACCCAGATCTGCTTCGAACCGCCGCGAGTCGACGACAGAGCGATGTGACGTCCGTCCGGACCCCATGACGGGCCTTCATTCTCGCCCTCGTTCGTCAGCTGGCGCGGCTCCCTGGCGCGGATGTCGATCATCCACACCTGAAAATCGCCATTTTGCTGCTCGTACGCGACTGCCCGCCCATCTGGAGACCAATCCGGCGCTGCGCGGTAACTCCGAACTCCGGGCGTGAACGGCGTCAGAAGCTGAACGTTCGTGCCGTCAGCATCCATCGTGTAGATCTGCGGAAACCTCGATCTCGAGGAGAAAAACGCGATCTGGCGTCCGTCGGGGCTGAAGGTCGGACCTCCGTTGTCGCTTCCGCGCCCGAACGTGAGCCGTTGAACGACCGTCGGAGAATCAATGTTCACCATCATCAGGTCGGTTCCCTGCTCCGAGCCGCTCGCGTAAACGATGCTCCTTCCGTCATGCGAGTAAACCGGGGTGATGTTCAACCCTCCGCCGCTTATGATTCGAAGCTTTCCACTCGGTATGTC
>JBDTNA010000086.1:0-9949 GCA_039933985.1 Gemmatimonadales bacterium
AGCAGGATGTTCGTCTTCGGACCGAAAAGATCCCACCACAGCTCCCTCGCCCCTTCGCTCAGGAGCGTGACGTAGCGACTGCTGGCATTGATCCGCTCCTGCGTCGCGTACAGCTCCTCGCGATAAGCACCGTAGAAGTAGATGCCTTCCCGATCGTGGGCATCCACGACCGAACCGAGCTTCGAGATGATGAAGGGGTGCCCAGATCCACGGTATTCCTCCAGCGTCTGAAAGCCAAGATCGAACAGGGTCTTCACGACGTCATAGTCGGACCAGCGGACATCACGAAGCGGAACCCGCCGCAATGGTAGTCCGCCCGCGGCTGTCGAACGCTCCATCTCGGGCGAGAACGTCTCAGACATCGCCATGTCCACCGTGTGACCGCGGCGCGCAAGCGCTTCCGAGATCTTCAGCCAGCGAATCGCACCCATCTCGACCGGCTGAAATATCCCGCGCGTATCCCGGTAGACTGTTACGATCTTTGCCATGACACCTGCATCGCCGGCTCCGCTGGCGGTTCAGAAGGCTTTGCATGTGACAAGGCAAAAAGGCGGAGTCGCTCCACCACGTTCTTGTCGGCATCGAATCGACTTTCGACGCGTTTGCGTGCGTTCTCGCCGAGTCTCGTCGCCAGCGCGCGGTTACGCGTGAGCCTCTCGATTTCATCGGCCAGTGCGACGGAATTTTCAGGAGGCACCAACAGCCCGCTCGTTCCGTGCTCCACGATTTCGACGACTCCGGTGATCGGCGTCGAAATTACCGGAAGCTTCATCGCCATCGCCTCGATGACTGCGTTGGGCGTGATGTCCCGGCGGCCGTCACGAGCCACGACACATGGAAGCACGAAGATATCCGCAGCCCTGTAAGCATCCATAATCGCCGCGAAGGCTCGGGCACCCCGAAAGAAAACCAATCCCTCGAGCCTCAGATCACGGTGCCGTTCCTTCAGGCGCTCCCAGTACTCCGTGTACAAAGGCTCCTCGGTGCCCCCGATCACATCACACGTGAATGGAACGTTGCGCGCACGCAACAGAGCGCAGGCATCAAGCAGATAGGTCAGTCCCTTCTGCTCGATCAGCCGACCGACGCACAGGATGCGGACCGGTGCTACGTTCGCTATCGATCGCGCCGGCGGGTTGAACTCGGACAGCTTGATTCCGTTGTAGATCGTGTGAATCTCGGTTCCGCTACCCTTCATCAGTGCCTGGATGAAGGGACGATTGTACTGCGTGTTGGTGATGACGAAATCCGCGCTGGGAAGCATCTCGCGGAGTGCGGAATGGTAGGCAGGATCGTGAAGATCGTGCGCCCTGATCTGCACGGAGAATGGAACGCCGAGCAGTTTTGCAGCGAGCATTGCAGCGAATCCGGAGCGATCACCCCACGGCGAATGCACCCGGGCAATGCCTGCGTCGCGAAAATGGCCGGCGAGGTAGACAGTCCTCTCGAACAGAGTTCGATCGCGTCTCAACTTCTTCGTCAAGCCATATCTCCTCGACATTATGAAGAGATAAACGTGGAAATAGGCGAGCGGCCGTTCGCGCCGGAATTGTCGCTGGTAACGGAAGAGAAGCCGACGATCGATGGGGAGCAAATACCGCGTAGTCGTCAGCAGCCCACGGTCTCCTTCATCGAGCAGCTCCACATCCTCTGCCCCGTCGGCGAAGACTTCGATCGACGCGCCATGCCTCCGCAGCGCCTCGACCTCGCGGCGTACGAAAGTTTGACTGAGCACCGGAAAGTGCCAGATGTAGTACGCGACACGGGGACTCTCCGACGGATCAAATCGCCGGCGCGGTTGCAGAACGGCTGGCAGTTTATCGGGCCACCAGCTCCACCGCGCGACCGTCGCAGCGTGCACGCGCTCGCGAGAGAACTTGGAAGCGCGTGTCAGCCACACGCGCATCACTCGCGACGTCCTTCCACGCTTCGGCGCCCGATCTCCTGCAGTCATCGACTGGGTAGAGCCGCAGGGGGGTTTGCTCGAGCATAGAGCTCGACCCACGCGCTCTCATGCTCCTGTCGGAGGATCAACTGCCATGCGTCGGTTCGTGCGAGCTCGCGCAGTCTAACCTCCGGTCCGTTGGCCGGTTGCGAGACGAGAATGACGTCGGCCTCCGCAAGATCCGAATCGGCGTGAAAACTTTTCACGGCCAGCGGCTGCTGGACGTAGCCCAGCAGCGGCCGAGCGATCTCATCGCTATTCGGCCAGTTGGTGAGCACGCGTTCGTCCGGATGGTCTCTGACGACGCGATGGATCACCGACTTGTGCATCGAGACAATGTCGAGATAGCGGAAGCTTGTTTCCCCATTGCCTTCCAGAGGAAGCGTTGTGAGCGACCAGACCATCGTCCCAAGTGCCGCGCCTGCGGCGACGACTTGCCGCCTGGGCCCTCGTGCGAGCTCGAGGATCGAAACTGCGGCGAGGATACAGAACAGTGGCAGTACTGGCAGCAGATATCTCGGAAGAAAATAAAGCACGGAAAACGAATACCCAGACAACACAACCACGAAAGCGAAGAGCCAGAGCTCACGCCGGCGTGCCTTTGGGTTGACGAGAAGATTGAGAGCGATCAACGCGGTGAAGATGAACCTGTATTGATCGATGAATATCCATTGTGTAATCAGCTCAAACTGCCGTCGCACCGCCGCGGGCGTAAGCTGAAAAAGCTCGACGTCAAAGTCGTAGATAAAGACAAACTGGCCAGTGGCGGCCTTTTGCAGGAGAATGAATCCGCCAATGACGGCGAGCGGCAAGCAATAACGGGCCACATCACGGAAAGTCGCTCGCCTGAAAGAATTCAGAACCGCAAATCGGTACAGGAGTAGCGCCATCACCACTACAATCGCGGTTTCCTTCACCATGACCATGCAGCAGGCGCACAGGACGTAGGGGACGAATCGGTCCTTTACGACAAAGTACGTCGCAAGTATCCCAAGCGCGGTTACAGGGAGGTCAGCGAGAAACATCCCCGACTGTGCCAGATACACAGGTGAAAGCAGGAGAAGAAGAGCTGCGAGCCATGCCGCCCTGTCACCATACCAGGTGCGAGCGAGGAGAAACGTGGCGCAAACGCCGACCGCTGCGAACACTGCTATCAGCGCGTGAGCCGTGATGATGGATACTCCGAACAGCTTTCCGATCATCGCAAGGGTGAGATGCAACCCCGGCGGATGACCCCAGAATTCTGCTGCCGGACGGAAGCCGGGTATGGCTCTGATCAGACTGCCCTCGGACAACGCCTGAACCGGAAGCAGCCATCCCATTTCATCCCAGTACGCGGGAGTACCGAATGTCGGGAGCTTGAGAAGGAACGTCACGACAGCGAGCGACACAACTACGAAGGCCGGATGCTCGAAAGACCTCTTTTTCATCGCGACAATTTTACATGCCGGAGGTCGGCCTCACCATCCGGGCCCGGTTCCCTCTCAGGGGTGCGCCAGAATCCGCCGCGCGAATTTGAAATTCCCCATCAATCCCCGCACGTACTCATCCGGTCGCTCGAAACTCTCGAGGCAGTGACCACCTCGGCCGAGCGCGATATGAACGATGCGATGCGGAGCAACACCTAGCGCTACGTGAGTGATCTTCGCGTCCTCGCGATCAGAAAAGAAAAGCAGATCGCCCGCATCGAAGCTATCGAGCCCACCATCAACCAGCACACCCTGCGTCGCCTGCTGCCACGCATCGCGCAGCAGCTTCACTCCGTGCAGACCGAAAACAGTCTGCACCATTCCAGAACAGTCGGCGCCCCACGGAGTAACTCCGCCCCATTGGTAATAGGTGCCCTGAAAGAGACCCGTTGCCGATGCCACGATCGCATCCGGCTCTGAGGGAAAGATTTCCCGGCGACGCGCGCGATCCATCGCCCGCCCATTCACGCACTTACCGGTTCCAACAACTGCGCCGAGCGGAAGGTCGATCGTCACGCCGCGCGAATCACGAAGGCTGCACCCCATAGAGAGCTCGCCCTCGGTATCCCAACCCGATTCCGCGCACTCCGCTCCCTCGGCTGGTTCGCAATATCCCTCGTGCGTCCAGCCCTCGTACCCATCGGCCCCGCGAACCTTGAGCCATTTGCCGTCGGTCTCACGAACCTCTGCGCAATGGCCATAGAGCAACTGCGTTTCCTGGGTCGCTGGCGCCCGGGGCTCACGAAGAACCGGGGCTATCGGAGTCTTGGAGCGTACGTATCTGGGACTCAATGTTCCGGCCAATCCATGAGAGGGATTTCGGGTGCTGATGGCAGCTCGACCGGCATGCCTTCAGCGCAGCCTCGGCACAACATCACGCCTCGAAAGCTGCAGATGACGCAGATGAACGTTCCGCAGTCGGTGCACGGGTAGCCTTCGGATGCTCGCTCCTCGTTGGCGCAGGCGCGGCAGATCATCGCGTCTCTTTCCTGAAGATCGCTATGTCTCATCCTAGAACCGCCATGTTCTGAAGAAATCGAACCCGAGCTGACGCGGCGTCTGCTGCTGAATCTGCGGCGCATTTCGCGCGCACGTAACGTCACTCGATCCCGGCTCGATACCCGCCTGAGCCGTGTAGATGGAATTGAAGCGATACTCGAGCTTCAAACCGAAGTTGTCCTTGAAGTTGTTCGCGTTGACGAAGCACAGCCCCGTGCTCAAGCCGAGGAACCAGTTGCTTCCGACCTGCTTTCCAACGATCGCGCGCGAGTTGAGCAGGCTGTAGAGATATGGATCGGATGCCTGCGCCGCCCGCGTTTCATTGATGCGCCCCGTTTGCAGCTCGACGATGTCCACGAGATTTCGTGGAATCGCGCTCGTCAGGAGATTCCCGCCGTACCGAAGTGCAAACGATGCAAGCTGCGACTTGTAAAGTCCGTTCGTATTGTCGAGTGCGATCGCGGGCTCACCTGTGATCAGGTAGCTCAAAAGATCGGACTGCGACAACGGAAGATTGTCCGGATTGTCGAGCGTGAGCGTCGGTTTAGCAAGCGTGCCGGCGATGTTGACGCGAACCCTGATGTCGCGGCGGTTCGCGCTGCGCTGATTGGGCTGGCGTATCGTGTGGATCGCGCGAATGTCGAGCGTCGGATTCAAGTCAGGCGTTCCAAAGAATCGGAGACTTCCGCTCTCCACGTCGAAAGTCGGTTGCACGAATGGATCAACCAGCGTCAGCCGATATGTCCCGCGAACAGCATTCAGCGTACCCTCGAGCGCGAGCGCCGAGCGGTCGCCGGTTTGCGCGCTCCGCCCGAGCGTGACGGTGAGTGAACCGCCAAGTTTCACGTTTGCTTCCGATGAGCGGAGCCATACGGCATCGCCGATGTTCACCGCGACATTCTCCAGAGTCAGATTTCGCGCAAACTCGCTCGGCGTATCCGGCAGAAGTTTCCGGTCCCGAGAGAGCAAAGTATCGACGATTCCAGCGAATTCCGGGTCACTGAGATCGACTATCTGCTTGGTGAGGAGCTCGGGGATGTAGATCGACCCCCGGTCCACGCGGACAGCGCCGCTGACCCGGGCCGCCTTGTACGGGCCGGTAAGAGTAAGATCCTGGTCGGTCGAGATATCCAGTGACGCGAGTCCCGGCTTCTCGATGATGTGAAAGTTCCTCGCCTGAACACGAAGCGCGAATACAGGGTTGGTGTACTCCTGGAGGCTGACGAAACCCTGTACCCCAAGTGTTCCGCGCTGGTTGCGATCGGTTTCCGCCGACATTCGCTGGATGAACACCGTATCGCGCTCGAGAAGGACGTCCGCATTGAATCGATCGAGCGTCAAACCGACGTTGGTGAGGGTCGCCGATCCGTTCTTGATTCTGAACTGGCCGTCGATCACCGGCTGCTTCACGGTGCCGCGGACGTCGACGTTTGCGACAAGCGATCCGTGAGCTCTCTGGAATCCGGGAACGAACGCCTCGAAGACGCCGAGGTCAACGCTGTCGGTGCGAAGATTTCCGCGTACCGAGTCGCCGCTGAGCCGAACATCACGAATGGCAAGCCGGGCAGTGCTCGAGTGTCGCAGCATGAGTGAATCGAGAGAGCCGCCACTGGTCAGCAGCGTGAGATGCGCCGGAGCTTCCATGCGGTAGTTGCTTCCACTCGAGACGGTCACGACGCCGCTGTCGATGGCGACAAGTGTCGTGTCTCCGGACTTCCGCGCACTTCCGCCGATGTCCGACACGACTCCGCCTTCACTTGTCAGGCGCGCGTTGAATGCGGCGCTCGTTGCCGAAGTGATGTCGGCGTTGGCGACAAGTGATGTGAAACCGAATGCGCCGGCGCGAATCGTGTCTGCATTGAACGACACCTGCCCGGTCGGTTTGTCCGGCAGGTTGGCAAGCGAGAATTTCCCGGTGATCTTCTCGACACTTCGGCCCTGCATGGACACCTCTCGACCGGTCATCGTCCCGTCGAGCGACAGCAGGTCCTTCGTTCCGCGCAGCTCGCCCGAGACACGTACCGCTCCGCGCAGCGAGTCAGATGAGATCGAAGTGTTGCTGCCGATGTAGCGCTTCACATCGGCGAGCGAATCCAGTTCGACGTTGAATGCCAGCTTCCCTTCGGCGCCAGGGATCAGTCCAAGAGTTCCTGACGCCGAACCGTGAGCGACATCGCTTTGAACGAGAAGCGTGTCGATGTGCGCGGTCCCGTTGTCGAGCCGAACGATTGCCCGCGACGACGACACTTTCAGCCTGTCTATCGTACCGCTGAACGATCCACCGAGGGTGCCCGTTCCCACGACGAGCGAATCCCCGACGAAGTTGATGAAGTAATCGCCGCCGAGGAGAGTCTTTGGAGCCTTCGGGTTCTCGAGCAACGCGCGCATATCGAGGTTGGCGACCGTTCCAGTTCCATGCGCGCCGTACGTCGGGAGCTCGCTGTCGACAGTGCCTTTGTAGGCGATGACTCCGCCCGGTCCGGTCAGCGTCGTCTCGACACCAAGCACTGAGGCCACGCCCTTGATAGTCATCGGGCCAGTGTAGTTGCCGCGCAGCGGAATATCCGGATACGAACGAGCGAGTGTCGTCATCGACAGCGGCGCGCCATCGAGCTGCATGTCGTACTCCATGTACTTGTCGTGCGACGTCATCCTCCCGCTCCCGGTGATCCGGGAAATCGGGAAACTCGCATCATGATGCGTGATGTCGGCCTGCGAGAATCGAACGTCGAGCCACAGCGAATCGAGCCGCGTGGTTCCCGAGATCGTTCCTTTCAACAGCGGGAACGCGGCGTTCAGGTATTGAAGTGTCCGCAGATCGAGTGTCTCGATGTTGACATCGAACCCGCGGAAAACAGTGAACGCCGGCTGGAAGATGTCGAGATGCCCGCGCGCTGAACCTCGCGAGATGGCGCCAGGAACGTTCGCGTCGGAAAACGTGAACTTCGTTTCGTCAACGTTGAATCGATTGAGCGGTCCGCCCGATCCGCGCAGATAGCCCGTCAGCTGCCCGCGCCATGGATACGGGAACGGCTTGCCATTGAAGACGCGGATCAGCGTGAAGTCCAGCGGGGCGCCGACGAGATTCACGTCCTTCAACACGAGCATCGGACCGCCGACGCCGTAGGTCATGTTGCCTGTCAGTCGCGACTGAGTAGTACGCACATCCATGTTCTTGACCGCGTAGTCGATCACTCGCGGGTGCTGCACGTTGTTTATGAACAAATCCAGGCGGCCACCACCCGTCATCGGCAGAGTTGGATAGACCCACGCGATGTCACTCATCGCCACCTGCTCGCCGACTATGTGGATGTCGTAGCGCAGCGGAATACCATGACCCCAGACGAGCTTTCCTGCCGGAAGCTTTCCTTTCGACGACGCCAGCTCGAATCCCGGCGACTGAAGCCAGATTGAATCGCCAAGGTGGCGAACGTCGAGCGCAAGCCGCTTCACGCTGAGCGGCGGATCGGACGAAACGAGACTCGCACGACTTACTCGAAACAGTCTTCCCACGCTGTCGGGATCGGCGATTCGCGCGTACCCGAGACTCGCGTTCAAATTCGAGAATCTGTAGATGTGCGTGAATCCTTCGCTCGTCCTTCGAATGTCCGTGCGCCACTGATTGCCCGGCGCTTCTCTCGTCAATCCGGTGAGCGCTTTGGTAATCGAGCTGTCGCGCTTGTGGCCGCGGAGCGAATCAGCAGGATGCCAGCGCATTCCGACGACAATGTTCGCGTTGTGAAGATCGGCCGAATCGATGACGATGAAATCGCCGAACTTGCGCGCTGCGCCGGGCGGTTTCTTCGCGCCTGAGGGAAAGATGCGCTGGTAATTCCATTTTCCGTCCTCGTGCTCCTGAAGACGCACAACCAAATGGTCGATATCCACATGACTCAACAGCACCCGCTTGTCGAACAGGTCGCGCATGTCGTACCGCACGCGAATTTTTCCCGTTGCGAGGAGAAGCGAGTCTTCCTTGTCGCGTATCTCGACGGAGTCGATCGTCACACCATTGAACAAGCCGCCGCTGATTCGACCGACGAAAAACTTTCCCTGAACTCTGCCCGCCACCCACGATCGAACGTACCGGCGCACCTGTCCCTGTCCGAATCCCGTCTGGGTTACGGATACGACGAGCGCACCCAACACGATGAAGATCGTGAGGAGGACGACCGCGCTCCAGAGAACGATGCGGCGACGGCGCGACATCCTAGAATGCCTGCCCTATCGCCAGTCCGAACGTCAGCCGGCTGAGAAATCCACCGCTGCTGCGCGGATTGAAAGCCGCCCGACACACTCCTTCTTCCTGCTTCAAGACGCCATCCACGAGATGAACCCTGAGAGTGTTTCCGGGAGTCACACACGGAAGCGCACCAGCCGGCGAGCCGAACTGGTCGACCGGCGAACCGCTCGGCACCTCATAGTACAGCGGACCTGCCGGGCGACGATAAGGATTGTAACCGACGACGACTCGAACAGGACCGACAGGAGAAAAAGCCGTTACCTGAAAACCTGGTGTCACCTTCAGTGAAAAATCCTGAAAGCTCTGTCGTCCGCCGCGATTCCATACATCGCCGAAATCCGTGAACAGCGTCCACTGAAGAAACTCAGGCAGAAACGGACTCGGCATGCGCAGCTCGAGATTCGCTACGACCATCGAGTTTCCACCGACCGGCACTGCGCGACGGAGCCCGACTGAATCGGGATCTGCGGTGAATAGAGTGTCGGTCGATCCGGCCGACGGAAGGCGAAGTGTGTAAGAATCCGAGATATAGATCGCCGAGCCGAGCTCGTTCTGCGAGAAACCGCGCACAGATGTCGGACCGCCGGCGTACAGACGCTCCTGGGGCGGAATGAAACCAGTTGTCGTCCCGAAGCTTCGCCCGAACACGGCACCGCCTCTCACGCGAAACGCGACGACCGTTCCGCCGGGAATGCCCCAGTAGTGTGAGCGCTCGCCAATGATCTTGTTGAATTGCAACGCCGTGTCAGATCCAATGTACGGCGACGCATGCCGCGCCTCGACGCGCCACAGAAAACCTCGCGTGGGCGAGAGGAAGCTGTTCGTCTTGTCACGCGAAACAACTACGCTCGCTACCGCGAGACGTTGAGTCTGCTGAAGCCGGCGACGATCCTCCCGATCGCAAACGTTGAAGACGGCGCAGAAGAGGGCGGGCTGTGCTTCCGTGCGCCCTAGATCCAGCGAGTACGCAAAGGTTACCGGTATCGCGGTCCAACGGCGCCACTCGAGCGACGCCACGCCACCGATGGTTGTCGTTCTCAGATAGGCATTGTACTCGGAGATGCGCTCGCTGAAGATCGTTATCGTCGGAAGCAAGGCTAGCCCGGAGAAAACAGGCTGCCGAAGCGTCGCGCCGACATAGTAATTGAGCTTTCGGCTGAAGGGATCGCGGCGAGCTTGCGGACACAGCGCATCCAGTCCGCCAATCGGATCGCCGATGCCGATCTTTGACACGCGCGTCGTAAGATCCAGTCGCCGTGCGGTACGCAGGAAGTTGTAGTTCGAGAGCTCGCC
>JBDTNA010000087.1:0-9927 GCA_039933985.1 Gemmatimonadales bacterium
ACCTATGCTTATTCAGCACAGAAAGACAATGTCAAAAACTTTTACCGCAGCGGTGTCTGCGCTTGCTGTCATCGATGCGTGATAACCCCAATATCGCCACGCATCTCGCGTAGAAGTGATGTTCCATGCTGAAGCCGGCATGACATCGTCGAGGGCGTTCTGCATCGCTGAGTTGAGGAGCGACATCGCGGGGTCGAACGGCACGCCAGAGAGAGATGCGACCCGTTGGGCGAGTCCGGTGAAGCGCAGATTCGCATCATCGATTCCGAACCACCCTTCGAGTGTTCCGCGCGCAATCTCCCGGCGTGCCGTTTCTACCGGTACGCCGCGAGACACAAGTCCCTCGGCAACCGTTCGCATGTATTTCGCTCCGGAAGCATAGCCGTCCTCGACATTCCCCGAGCCGTTCTGTAGACACCTCGAGTACCAGCCCGCCGCTCCCGGCGCATCCAGATCGAGCGTGAGATTTCCACCCCATGGTATGCCGGCCTCTTCCCGGATCGACTCACAGGCGAGGAAGTCGGCGCCACCTTCCGACGCCCAGCTCGGCATTCCCCAATAGCCTCGCCGCTCAGCATCGGACTGCTTGCGCCGCAACGGATCGAGCTCCCATCCCCATCGGAATTGCCCGATATGCGCGAGCTCGTGCCCATATATGTAAAACGTGCTGTACGGATCCTGATCGGATCCTGAGAAACCGGCTTCGACGAATCCGCGCGCTGTAGTTCCGTCGCTGATGATGATGGCGTGCGCTCCGACGTTTGCTCCCAGAAGTATCAGTGTCTGCTCACTCCCGGCCGATGTGAACGCGAGGGGGCCGAATATCTTCTCCTGAAGCGGGAGGTGAATGGCGAGTATTCGCTTCGCCATATCGATGTGAACCTGCCGTCCCGCGACCGTCGAAGCCTCGAATTGCTTTTCTTCGAGTGCGAGCACCAACTGACCTTCGATCGCGAAGGCGACGTATCGAAGTCCTCTCTGGTCCGCGAATCGTTCGCCGAGCTCCCACGGTTTCTCGTGGCAGAGAGGAGAGGCGGGGTTTTGCGCGCAGAATATCGGATCCGGCTGTTGCGACTTTACGATCGGCGCGCCGCGTGTCTCGTCGAGTTCACGTGGAACGGCAAGCTCGGGCCTGATCAGGTTCTGACGCTTCACACCCCGGACGAACATGTCGTAGTCAGCGTCCACCTGAGCAGCCGCGGGTCCTGTTCGTGCGCGCTCGATCTGCCTCACATCCGCGAACGCGAGGAAGTAACGGTCCGTTCCAGCCGGAATACGAATGCACAGGTCCGTCTCGCTGCTCGGAGCGAGGATCCCCACATCGCCCGCAGTCGGCACCGTCGCAACCTGACAGGATTTTCCAGGAGGATTGGACGAATCTGGCGGACTGACCACGTCTGTGCAGCTCACGAGCACGAACAGGCAGAATGTACTGCCGAAGATCTTCGGTTTGCGGGTCATCGGTTTGCAGGTCAACGGACGAGCGATTGGACGTCGTGAAGCATATCACCTCCAGATTCCAAAATCGCTCCGAACATTTTAGCCGCAACAATCGCGGGACGAGACGATGATAATCGGGGACGGGACGAGAGGTCCGTCGCCTCTCGAAGTACTGAATGTTTCGCAGCTCCGGACGGTGAAGTAGGACTTTACGCACGGCGCAGGTGTGAAAACACCGGGTCGTACGACTCGTACGGCCCAGTGATAGAACAGCTCCCCACCCCGAGAATTCCGTGGACAGAGTGACAATTGCAACATCAGCCGGAACACTCTGGCTGACCCTCGTTTCGCACTTTGGTGTAGGCCTGACAGCGCTCGTGAGCGGCACGATAGCGCTTATCGTCGCAAAGGGCGGCAAGCTGCACAAAAAGAGCGGCATCGTTTTCACAGTCGCGATGATCGGCTTGGGGGTCTCCGCCGCTGCGATCTCTGCGTACGAAGGAAAGCCCATCACCGGCGGAATTTTTGTCGTCTATCTCGTGTTCACGGCAATGACGACAGTGAAGCCGGTGCCCGGAAGCGGCCGCACGCTCGACATTGCGCTGATGGTCCTCGCATTCGGGCTCGCGGCGGAAATGTACTGGTCCGGTGTGACTGTGTGGGGTTTGCCTGGACACAGCTTCCAGGGTGTTCCCGCCGGCATGATTCTCTTCCTTGGCACGATCTGCCTGCTCGCCGGGATCGGCGACGCGAGAATGATTCGCGAAGGCGGACTTCGCGGTGCGCGTCGTCTCGCGCGACATCTTTGGCGCATGTGCTTCGGGCTCTTCGTCGCGACCGGTTCATTCTTCCTCGGCCAGATGAAGTTCCTGCCGGAGTCACTCCAGTCCATGCCGCTGATGATGGTTCTCGGAATCGCGCCGTTACCGATTCTGCTCTACTGGATGTGGCGCGTGCGACTGCGCCGTCGCCTCGCTGGACTGATCGTGGCGCCGAAGGACGCGATGGCCTGAGTGCCGGCCCGTCACGCGACGGAGCCGGCACTCATTTACAACCCGCATCTGGTCCGTTCGGATTTATCTACATGCTCGGCTTTGCGCCGGGTTGATCGGGGTCGTTCGTCCCTTTCATCATCGAGCCGAACATCAGCTTCTCAGTGTAGGGAGCGGACTGCATCGCTTTCATCGCCATAATCTGCTGCCCGTACATCATGCGAGCATCCTCGATGCTGCGTTTTCCATGTGCAATCTCGTCGGCAAGGTTGAGCGCGAGAAAATTTGCGCCTTCCTTGTCACATCGAGCGGACATTTCGCCGGAGGTGCGTTCAAGCACGACACTTCCGTCGTACATTGCGAGCTCATCATACATCCCGGGCTGCGCCTTGTAATCCACCCACTGCTGCATAACGTCGGTGTGATGCGCGGGGAATTCGTGCGGAAATTCCACGCGGTAAACCACCGTGCGCTTCCACGGACCAGTGCGGCCCCAAATTGCCATGTCCGCTGTCACAGCTGCCGGGCCGCCGTACTTTTTCGTCATGAATGCGATTGCTTCACGTGATGCCACAGGCCACGAGGTGGTCATTTTCATCACCTGCGCGTTGTTCATTCGACCCATCCCCATTTGCCCCTCGGCCGCAGTCGCTCCGGCAATCAGACCGATTGCGGCGAGCAGCGCCATTCCTCTTGCGTGCTTCATCTCGTTCTCCGTTGATTTTTTTAGTTTGAAATCGTTAGTAAGCGGCGACACCCTGTAGACCACCCGATCCCGGTCCCGCCTGAGCACCGCCAATTGCGGTAAGCGTTGCGCCTGCGCCAACCAGGAAACCCGTGACTCTGCCCGACCTTGCCTCGAGCGTGAACAGGAATCCGTCACCTTCGGTGAGATCGACATCGATCGGCGTGGTGTTGGGCCCCGTGTTCACAGACACAGCATTGAGCAGCGTCAGCGTTGCATTCGAAGAGACTGCAACTGAAGCAATTGTATTGCTGGCCGAGTTGGCGACGAACGCGTAGCGGCTGTCGGCCGTCAGGATCACCCAGCAGGAAGCAGCGCCGCCGGCATCGAGGGATGCGGTAATTGTTGAGAGCGATCCCGTGGTGCCGATGCTATAGGAAGACACTGCGCCATTTGGCACGGCACCACCAGCTTCGGTAATGATCGGATGACCGCTGGCGGTAAAGTCGAAGCCGAACGGAACGGCTCCGCTCGATGCAGTCACGACTGGCGCTTCGAGGCGGCCATTCGGGCTAACCGCGAACGTCTCGATGCGATTTGAACCACGCTCGGTTACGAGAACGTATTTGCCATTCGGCGAGACCCCGATTGTCGAGGCACCGGCAGCGCCGCTCGCAAGTGACCGCGTCGAATTCGGAATTGCGACGAGCTTTCCGCCACCTGATATGCGCAAGCCGGTTACGGTGTTGTCACCGGCATTCAGCACATAGAGAAGACTACCGTCCTGAGTCAGGCTGACCGGACGGTCGCCGCCAGATGACTGACGCGAGAGCAGTGTGAGAGAGGCGTCGGACTCGACGCGGAATGAAGACACGTCGTCGCTTCCGGCGTTCACGGCGAAGAGAAGTTTGTTGTCGTCGCTGAGCAGAATCGCATACTGGGATGCAAGTGGATCTACCGTGCCGCCTGTGCCGGTGCCTCCGGTGGAAAACGACCCGAGGGAAGTGAGCGATCCATTCGCTGCGCGACTGAACGCGACGATTGCGTTGCCGCCGGTTCCGTTGGTCGACGTGTAGACTCCGCCGGCTGCAGCCGACGAGGAGACTCCACGAGCGGCAGACAGCGCCGGCTCGACGGGACTTGTTGTTTGGTCGCTGCACGCCGCGAGGCCGAGCACGGCCGCTGTCGCGATTGCGAAACTCTGTAGATGAAACGAATGGCGCATTGAAACTCCCGGGGTTGAAGCGGCTCGCTGTCCGACTTCGTAGGTCAAGGCCGATCGCTCGACCGGCTACGGATGAGCCAACGCATTTCACGCGCCAAACTGTTGCATCCAAGAATGCACCAGTTGCCCCAAAAAGGGAAACTGGTGCATAAGGATTGCGGCAGAGAACTCGCGTCTACTGTAGTATTACGAACTGCTCATGAAATCGGATTTATGGAAAGACTCACGAAACTAAGGCGATGACCGGCAAACGACTCGACCTGGCAGAAACGCTGCGACAGAGATTTTTCAGCTCGCTTCACCTGGGTGTCCTCGAACCGGGCGCACGACTCCCCAGCATTCGCGAGCTCGAAACCGAGTTCGGCGTCGATCGCCGCGTCGTTCTCAAAGCGTATCGCACCCTCGAGCGTGATGGAATTGTCGAGCGACGCGAGCGGTCCGGAATTTTTCTCGGCCGCCGGGCGCCCGGATCTCCCAGCCTTCCGTCTTCGGCCAATTGGGCCGTCGACCTGTTCGTGAACGGCCTGGCGATGGGTATCCCCGCGCCGCGCCTTCCGGATCAGCTTGCCGGGTACTTCTCGACGAAGCGAATGCGAGCACTCGTTGTCGAGTGCAATTCCGACCAGATGTCCGCCCTAAGTGCCGAGCTCGAGAACGACTATGGATTCGAAACGGCGGCGGCGGACGTCGATGAGCTGCTCGCGGAGAAAAATCCGAGGAAGGATCTCACCCAGGCCGATCTCGTCGTGACCACACAATTCCACGCGGGGGAAGTTGAAGAGATTTCCGGCCGCGCGGGGCGCAACTGGATCGCTGTCTCGCTGCGAACCGATATCTATGCGGAAATCGCGCGTCTCATCGAATTCTCACCCGTCTACTTCATCGTCACGGATCAGCGATTTGCCACCAAGCTCGGCCGCATCTTCAGATCGGTGAAAGGCAGCGACAATTTTCACGCCCTGCTGGTTGGACGAGACGACATCGACAGTATTCCAAGATCGGCGCCGGTATACATCTCGGGTGAAGCGCGAAAAAAAATTCATGACGAGGAGCTTCTTGCCAGGGTCATGCCAGAGGAACGGATTTTTTCTCTCGCTTCCGCGAGAGAGATACTTACACTTCTTGTAGGATCGAACTCCCCGGGAACAACGGACATCCAGAATGAGTGAATCTCCACGAGACAGGATCGCCGCCTCACTCGCTCAGAGAGTATCGAGTGGCCTGCACCTCGGCCTGTTACGCTACGGCCAGCGGCTGCCGAGCACTCGGGCAGTGGCGCTGGAGTTCTCGGTTGACCCTCGCGTCGCGCTCGCGGCGTATCGCGAGCTCGAGCGACGCGGACTTGTAGAGCTCCGAACCCGCTCGGGCATTTATGTCGCGAACCCTCACGCCGGCGACGGGTTTGTTCACCCGCCGCGCGACGCGTGGATGATAGACATCATGTCTGATTCCATCTCGCACGGCATTCCGGCGACGCAACTGGCCGAACGCATTCGCCGATCGCTAGAGACACTTCGCCTTCGCGCAGTAGTTCTCGAGTGCAATGACGATCAGCTCTGCTCGGTTTCCAGCGAGCTTGAGAACGACTACGGTCTCGAAGTGAGCGTGATCGATCTCGACGACATGAATCGTGATTCACTTTCGAAAATGCGCGGCGCGGACTGCGTAATCACAACGGGTACGCATGCGGAAGTCGCGCGCAATTTCGCCGACGATCTTGGAGTGCCTGCGCTGATCGTTTCGATGTGCGACGACCTCTTTGCGGAAGTTCACCGGCTTCTTCCCGCGGGTCCGGTGACGTTTGTCGTTTCCGACACGAGGTTCGAAGCCAAGCTCCGTCGAATATTCGAGAACGACGAGTCCAGTGAGAATCTTCGGACGCTGGTTCACAGCCGAGACGACCTGTCCCGCATCCCGGCAAACTCACCGACGTATCTGACGAGGCTTACTCGCAATCAGATTGATGCTATTCCGCTGCTCGAGAGAGTCATCCCG
The DNA here is from genome assembly GCA_039933985.1 of Gemmatimonadales bacterium. Taxonomy (GTDB): domain Bacteria; phylum Gemmatimonadota; class Gemmatimonadetes; order Gemmatimonadales; family Gemmatimonadaceae; genus UBA4720. The sequence continues at coordinate 6,338 of JBDTNA010000087.1, forward strand.
GAAACCAGCGTTTTCAGCCCGACAACCGCGCGCGAGATTCTGGAGTTTGTCGTTCGCGCAAATGCGGCTGCGTCCGAGGTTCGCCCGTCGGCCGGGAGAGCCGCGAAGAGGATGGCCGGCTAGGAGCTCAACGAGTACGAGGGCACTTTCGAAAGTCGTGACCTGGGTGCGCGCTGAATCGTAAGAGCCCAGTGGTCGAGCCCGCTACTCTTATTCTCAGTCACGATAGGCTGATCCAGTTACCCAGTCAGAATATGACTGTAGAACTGGGGGAACAGGTTGTGGAGCCAGCATTGCAAACCTTGTAGACGAAGGTGCCCGACACTTTCCCGAGCAGATCGGTGTAAGCCCCGTCGTTCGGCGTTCCGATCTTCACCGCATTTCGAAAGACATCGACGCTCGACCCCGTCGCTCCGCTCCAGGTCACATCGACTTGGGCTTTTCCCTTCACCTTGTAGCCAAGCGTCGCGATACTGATGGGCGGGGGAGGCGGAGGCGGAGGAGGTGGTGGTGGTGGCGGTGGTGGTGGTGGCGGTGGTGCTGGCGGAGCGGCGCCGATCTGAAGTCCCCAATGCGATAGCAGGTACTGCTCCATCACGATTGCGGTTACATCTCCGAACCTGTCACGGTTCGCGGCATTGTCACGCACACCCGTGAAGTTGGATTCGATCTGAACCCCGCAAATACCGCCGCCAGTCACTCCGCCAAATGCTGTCGCCTCGGCCCCGCATGAATGTCGACGTGTGTCGTCTCCCCCGGAGAAATAGGGATCAGAGTTCGGCCGCGGATCAGCGGAGCTCGGGACAGATCGGAAGCCGTTATTTGCGTAAAGAGTTCCAAGGCTGCTCGAACCTCGAAGCAGCGTCGAGAACGAAATAGGCTCTGTGTTGGAAAGCGTACGAACACTGGAGGTATCCTCGAGCGCCACATTCGCGTCGAGCTGTGCGTCGGTGAGATTGATCTGCGCTGTCGAGAGGAGATAGCCGAGCTCCAGGCGTTGAATCGTGTGACCGTGACCGTGCATGTCCATGTACCAGCCTTTGCCCGATGAAGCGAGCACTGAGCTCTTGGCAGCCTCGATGAACTCGTGCCATTCGTTGAAGGCGGTAATCGCTTCAGCGTCGCCGCACGCGGCTTCGTCGATCGTGCGATTCGCGTCGAGCTTTCTGCGGGACAGATGCACGATGACGATGTGCGGATAGTTTCCGAAACGCGCGAAATGTCGTTGCTGCATCGCCCGGACGAGCGCGTCCGTGTTGGTATCGGTCGTTGTCGTCGCCGACCCGCCGCATGCGGCCGCAGTGCGATCCGGAATCTCCGAGGGTGTGAGTGATCCACCGTGCGGCGCGGTGTAAATGAGCGGTGCATTTCCGGCGACGTACTCGATGTATCCGTTGCGGCCGAAGTACGACTGCCCCGGGACATAAGGCCCCGTCGCAATCGCCAGTCGAGGCACGAGATTCGACGGAGCCGCATCTGGCTGCGTTGGTACCGGCGAGCAGCTGAGTAACGCTGCGCCAATGAAGGAAACTGCAAATCGCCGACTGATGCAAATCATCTGAATCTCCAGAATCCCAGGGGACCAGTCATTCAAACGGTAATCACTATTGAGAAGCTCCCGTCAGTGCCTTATCCAACGATTGATGTTCGCTCGCAGCATCGGCAGCGTGACCGTCCCGTTCTCGAGCACGCGGTCGTGAAATTGGCGGATGTCGAACCGGTCGCCGAGTGAGGCCTTCGCCATCTGGCGAAGTCGCATGATCTCGGTTCGGCCGATCATGTATGAAGGAGCCTGGCCGGGCCAGGAGATGTAGCGATCAATTTCGCCCTCGACGATGCTGCGGCTCATTGTTGTGTGCGCCATCAGCGTGTCGATCGCCTGTTCGCGTGTCCATCCGCGAGCGTGAATTCCTGCGTCGATGAGGCACCGCGCTGCGCGGAATGCTTCGCTCGACCGTAAGCCCATGTGCGTCATGGGTGAAGAATAGAGGCCCATCTCTTCGGCAAGTCGTTCGGAATACAATGCCCACCCTTCTCCGAAGCCGGAATTGTATGCATCCCTGACAAACGGGTGCAGATCCTTTCGCTCAACGGCGATCCCGAGCTGAAGGTGGTGGCCCGGAATACTTTCGTGAAACGCCGTCGCTTCGAAATCGGTGCGGCTCTTGTGCTCCGGATCCCATGTATTGATGAGGAAGACCGAGGGCCTGTCATTCGGTGCGCCGATGTTCAGCTGCCCGGGAGCGCCGGCGCGCTGGCGAAACTCGGGGTAAGGTTCTATGACGACATCGAATCCCGGCGTCAGCCCGAACCAGCGCGGCATCGCCGCTTTCGCTCGGTCCATCGCCGCTTGCGATGAGTCAACGACTGCCTGTCGTGTGCCGAAGCTGTAGCGGCGATCCGTCTTGAATCGTGCGAGCAGCGCGGGAACATCGTTCGTTCCGAAATCCCGCGACGCGATCTCCTTCATCTCGCCGTCGATACGTCGCATCTCGCGTGCGCCAAGCTCGAAGACCGAGTCGGGTGGTATGTCGGTGGTCGAGAAATACCGGACAACGGCGCGATAGCACGCTTCTCCGTTTGGATTCGCGGATACCGCAATGCTTTCCCGCGCGGCAGGCAGATATTCTTCGGCGAGGAACTTCCGATAACGGCGAATTGCCGGATTGATACCGTTCCCAATTTCGGTCGCAAGTCTGGTGCGGAATTCATTTGCATTTCGATCGACTGCGGAGTCACGCTTCGCGGGCGAATAGAAGGGCGAACTCTCGACGGCTCCTGCGGTAAGGTCGTCCATCTGGCGAAGGACGTTGCGGACAATGACCTTCGGCGACGTGTAACCGAGGCGAACACCGACGCGAAGGTTCGAGATTTCGGTCTCGATATATCGCGGCAGAGTTCGAGCACGAGCGACTGCAGCTGCGCGTCGTTCGGGTGTACCTGTGCGCTGCCGTCCGAAGACATCGCTATAGTTGTTCTGCCATCCGTTGACGTAGGAATTGACGCGCCAGAGATCGAGGCGACAGATCCGCCGCCCGATGGTTGTTTCCAGCTCGTTGCGGAGAATTCCGTAAGTGATCCATTCGGAGTGGCCGACGAGAGCGGCGGTATCCACTTGAAGAAGAACTTTCAAAACGCTGTCCTGGTACCGATACCACTTGTCGCGCGCGGCGGGGGTATTGTCGGAGATCCGGCTTGCAAGCGGCTTCATCCACCCTGTATCCGAGCGGGCCGACTCGGGATTTCGCAGCGCCTCCGCACGCATGTACGCCGTAGCAATAGCGTTGACGGACTCCGTCGGGGTGAGCTTCGGACGCTGGGCGGTCGCCAGCGTTCCGACGCCGGTGAGTGCTGCTCCAACCACGCCGATAAGAAGGAAAGTGCGTGACCGCGGAGACCCCAGCCTTCGGCGTCTCACCTCGCTTGGATGTGGGAACATGCGAAGAATGTCCGGACTCAGGACGATTTACACAATGGGTCGCAAACTCCAGGCGATGTCTTCTTTCGACTGCGCGAGCGTCGCGATCCGTCCGCGTTGAGAAGAAGTGCAGACTGGTGAGCAAATGTAGGCGACACGTCAGCATCATGTG
>JBDTNA010000088.1:0-9873 GCA_039933985.1 Gemmatimonadales bacterium
AATCGATCGCCGCGCATTCAGCCGCGCAATCTCCTCAGTCTCGACAAAGGAGATAGAAGAATCGCCACCGATCATCGTATCCATCTTCGACACGAACGAACAGAAACGCCGAAGATCATCAACGTCCATCGCATGGTAGTGATCGTTCCCGCGAAGCGACTTGTCGTGCGTGAAGTGTTTCTCGATGATCCGCGCGCCGAGCATGTATGCCGTGCAAAGCGCGGTCATCTCGTGATCGGGCACCGTGTGGTCGGAGTAGCCGATCAACAGCTCCGGGTATTCCGACCGAAGAGCCGAGATCATTCCAAGGTGCGCGTTCTCATCAGCCGTCGGATAGTTGAGAACGCAATGCAGCAGAGATAACTCGCGGCATCCGGCGTCTCGCAGGGTCTCCACCGCCCACCTGACCTCTTCCGCTGTCGATGCGCCTGTCGACAGAACGACAGGCTTTCCAATCGCCGCGACCTGGCGCAACAAGGGAGTGTTCGTCAAATCAGCCGATGCGACCTTGAAGAAAGGCATCAGCGGCTCGAGCATCTCGACTGCGCCCTGATCGAACGGCGTCGACACAAAGTCGATCCCTGCTTCTTCGCAATGCTTCGCGAGCGCGCGGTATTCCTGGGCGCCGAAGGCATCGTATTTCTGAAAGAGCTTGAACTGGCTCGTCGTCGGCTCTTTCGACAGATCCCAGTAGGCCGGGCTATGCTTCGACGCCAGCGTCTCGGCCTTGTATGTCTGGAACTTGGCCGCGTCCGCACCGCCTTCCTTCGCGAGATCGATGAGGCGTTTCGCCAGGTCGAGCGAGCCTTCGTGATTTACCCCGATCTCGGCGATGATGTACGGAGGAGAATCGTCCGTGACAACACGCGTACCGAGGAGAATCGACCGCTTGTCCCGACTATTTCCCGTGGCCATTGACCTTTTCCAAACCGTGCTTCGCCTCTAGCTGGTTCAGGTATCCGTTCACCGAGTCATGATCGTTGGTCATGTTCTCTTCATGCCGGCGATAACGATACAGCGGCAGCGCGACGCGATGGATCTTGTACTTCTCCAGGAACCGAATTCTGAGATCCTTGTCTTCGTGAAGCATGAACTGCTCATCGTACAGCCCGAGCTCCACGAGCTGGTCGATACGGAACATGATGCCGCAGCCGATCGGCTTCTCTTCGCAGTTCACGTGCTCGATAACTTCGTCGTTGTTCGCAACGAGATTGTAGTCGCAGGCGACTGCATCCATCCACGGGTTCAGCGCGAGATGCATCGAGAGAGCGTTGACGTACTCCGTGTGCACGTAGTCGTCACCATCGATGCGCACCACAAACCGCCCGCGCGCTGCGCGAATCCCGACATTCAGCGAGCCGGGCAGTCCCTTCCGCTCGGCGTTATGAATCAGCCTGATCTCGTTCTCGAACTGCTCCAGAGCGAAGCTCGTGCGGTCGGTGCTCGCGTCGTTGACCACGATCACCTCGTAGTCAGCGCTCGAGTAGCTCTGATTGAGAATCGACCTGATACAGCGGCCTATGTATTTCTCCTGATTGCGTACTGCGACAACCAGCGAGACAGTCGGCATATGTGTCATTCAGTATTGCTCAGCGTACGATTTGTGGGCGTTTCACTTCTATTGCAGGTTCTTCCGGCTCACTCTCGCCCGGCGCCGATTCGACTACCATTCTGGACGGCAGCGAGAATACGCCGAGGGGTCGCGATGGATCGAAGTTGTCGTGAAGGATCCGTGTTCCCGCAACTATGACGAGCGGAGGCGTCAAATCGTCCAGAACGTCGTAATTCTTCGGAGACTGCGTTGCCTCGCTGACGTGCAGATACAGCGGATATTCGCCGGGCCTGATGTACACGTTGGGAAGATCGACGACAACGGTCGCCGTGCTCCCGGGCTTCACGTCCGAGTCGGTGATCAGATGACGAGCCGAAGTCACGAGCTCGCGCGACATTCCCGAGCGCAGCGCGACGAACACCGCGAGTCCGCGCATCGGAGCGTGAACGGTGAACGAGAGGCGGAAACGAACCGTATCGCCCATCGCGAATGTGTAGCGCTCGTTGCCGTCGAGATCCTCAACCGAGACGCCCGTGAAGCGCACGGCTCCCGATCCGCGGCGATTCTCCGGATTGTTCACGCCCGTTTCCGCATCGACGCGCATCTCGCGCAGACGCTGATTGTAAACAGCCATCGTCGAGTCGACCGGACCATCGGCCGCAACGCGTCCATGCTCCAGCAGAATCCCGCGCGTGCAAAGCTGCCGCACCGCCTGAGTGTTATGACTCACGAAGAACACCGTGCGGCCTTCGCCGGCGACGTCTTCCATCTTGCCAAGGCATTTCTTCTGAAACGCAGCGTCGCCAACGGCGAGAACTTCGTCGACGAGCAGAATCTCCGGTTCGAGATGCGCCGCAACGGCAAACGCGAGGCGCATGTACATGCCGCTCGAGTACCTCTTCGTCGGAGTATCGATGAACTGCTCGACCTCGGCGAAGTCGACAATCGCGTCGAACTGCCGCGCGATCTCCTGCTTCCGCATTCCGAGGATCGCGCCGCTGAGGAAGATGTTCTCCCGCCCAGTCAACTCTGCGTGGAACCCGGTGCCTACCTCGAGTAAGGCGCCGACTCTGCCATATATCTCCGCACGTCCACGTGTCGGCTCGGTGATGCGGGAAAGGATCTTGAGCAGGGTGCTCTTCCCCGCTCCGTTGCGACCGATGATACCGACGACCTCGCCCTGCTTCACCTCGAAGGAGACATCCTCGAGGGCCCAGAAGGTCTCCATCGCGTCGGTTCTTCCCCTTGCGCGTTTCCACAGGTTCTTGGGAAGAGCGATGACTTCTTCCTGCAGAGTGCGATACGGTTGACGCCCGAGCGCTCTCGCGATCATGTAGGACTTGGCGAGGCCTTCCACCTTCAGCGCAGTTTGAGTCATATCAGACCCAGGCTTGGCGCTTCGGCGGGGTCCATGACGGTTGATACGGATTGAGCGGAGTTGACGAATTGAGCGGATAAAACGAAAAGAGAACTTCCGTCGTTGATCAGTTGCATCCGCTTCATCCGTCGAATCCGCATAACCAAGTCATAGACCCAGCGGCAACGAAGGCATTACTCATACTGAGTCCGCGAACCCACGTTCTACACGCCTGAAAAAGAACGCCCCGGCAACGAACACAGCGACCGAGAGCGCTGCGGTAACCGCTACCATCTCCGGCTTGATCGAGCTCGTCCCCAGAATCGACCAGCGTGCTCCTTCAATGAAAGCGACAGCAGGATTGATGCTGTAGATCAGGCGATACTTCTCCGGCACCAGAGCCGTCGCATAGGCAACAGGACTCGCCAGCATCCACACCTGAATGATGAATGGCATCGCGTGCACGAAATCACGGTACTTAACGTTCAGCGCCGAGAGCCACAGACTGACTCCAGTTGCTGTAACGGCCGCCAGTCCGATGAACAGCGGCAGAAACAGGATCCGCCACGTTGGCGCTACGCCGTACCAGATCATGATCAGCGCGAGAACTACCAGCGCCACGAGCAGATCGATCATCGCCGAGAAAGTGCTCGCAAGCGGAATCGCGAGTCGCGGGAAATACACCTTCGTGATGAGCCGCGAATCGGTGATGAGACTGTTGCCCGCTCGCTGCAACACGGCCGCAAAATAATTCCACACGACAACACCGCTGAACACGAACAGCAGATATGGGTGCCCATCGCTCGGCAGCTTCGCAAACCTTCCGAACATCACGGTGAAAATCAGCGCGGCCACGAGCGGTTGCAGGACAACCCACGTGATGCCAAGCCCCGTCTGCTTGTATCGCAGCTTCACGTCGCGGCCGGCGAGAATCATCAACAAGTCCCGATACGTCCACAGCTCGCGAAGATTCAGCGCAGACCAACCGCTGGTCGGCTCGATTACCACAGTAGGTCGGCGGTCGGTCGCGGATTGAGGAAGCTGGCCGTGCGTCGCCCCTGGGGCCGTCACGCTTTGCGTCGCGAGCCGAATGCCCGCGTCACCGGACGCCATGGATGCGTCAGGTCGCCGAGTGTCTCGCGCTTGAGCGCGTCAAACTCCATGAACTCATCCGACTGCGTGGCCTTGTTGCGCGCCATTTTATCGCGGAAGAAGGCGATCAATGCGCCGATCACGAGACCGACGAGAACGCCGACGAGCGTCTTGCGCAAACCACCGCGCCGATCGGGATCGAGTGGAAGCTCAGGCGCTTCGATAACTGTAATTACGGGGAGGTCGCGCACTTCTTCGATGCGAGCCGTCTCATATGATTGAAGCAGGCTCGTATAGATCTGGTTTCGCATGTCGACTACGCGCTGCAGCCGGCCATACTCCAGCGAAAGCTGAGGCGACGAGCGCCACAGACGATTGCTCTCGAGGAAGTTCTCCATCTCCTGCTCGGCTGCGCGAAGCTCCGACCGTTTCTCATCTACCTGTCTTTCCACGAACCCGCGCTCGGCGGCAGCCTGTTCCTGACGCCGCGTGAGGTTGTAGACGTTCACCTGCTCGAGGAGATTCTGCGCGATCTGGAGCGACAGCTCGGGATTTCCCGTCTGCACCGTTGTGGTGATCACGCCAGTTTTCGCTGCGAGCGTCGGCTTGATCGCGCCCTTGAGCGAGTTGATCACGCGAGCTCGAACGACGGCCGGACGCGGGCTACGAATCCGGAAGATCGTCATCAGATCGCCGGTCCTCTCTCCACTGTCGCCGCGAATGCGATACGTCTTTTGCGCGACAGGCCACAGCAGCGACCGTGTTTCCAGCAAATCCGAGTAAAGCTGCGGCGAAGATTCACTCGCGCCGCCGAGAGTGACTCCAAGCTGAGCAGCGATACCTCCAAGCCCGCTCTGGCCGCGCGCGCCTTTCGGCATGAACTGGAATTCGGTGGTATAGGTCTTGGGCGAAGTCACGCTCTTCGCTCCCGAATACAGGCCGAATGCGAGCCCGAGCATGAGGATCATCCAACGGTGGCGCAGGATGACATTCACCAGACTCACCGCCGAAATGTCGCCCTGAGACTTGAAAGGCGGCTCCGACGTGATGATGATCTCGCGCGATGGCGACACCGTCACGCTCATGGGATCATTGGATCGGGGAATGGTCAACCCTTTACGCCCGGCATCTCTGCATCGTTTCTCTCGACGTACCATTCATAAGTCGAGCGTATGCCGTCCTCGAGAGCTATGCGCGGCGCCCATCCCTTTTCACGAATGCGGCTCGAGTCCATCAGCTTCTTTGGCGTTCCATCTGGTTTCGACGTGTCCCACTCAACCGGTCCATCGTAGCCGACCACACTCGCAATGAGATCGGCGAGCTCGCGAATTGTCAGGTCGGACCCGGATCCGACGTTGTAGAGCCCTGTCTCTGAAGATTCCATCAGTACGATCGCTGCGTTGGCTGCATCATCCACGTGCAGAAACTCGCGGAGTGCGTTGCCGTGACCCCATAGAGTGACGACCGCGTCGCGTCCCGCGGCACGCTCTTCCTTTGCATCGTGAAACTTGCGCATCAATGCGGGCAGCACGTGCGATGTCTGAAGATCGAAATTGTCATTCGGACCGTAGAGGTTCGTCGGCATCAGCGAGATCCAGCTTCGTCCGAACTGAGAGTTCGCCGCTTCGACCAGCTTGAGCCCCGCAATCTTTGCGATCGCATAGGGCTCGTTCGTCTGCTCGAGCTCTGACGTCAGCAGATACTCTTCCTTGATCGGCTGCGGCGCGAGACGCGGGTAAATGCACGAGCTGCCGAAGAACACCATGCGCTCGACGCCCGACTTGAGCGCGGATCCCAGAACGTTCGACTGGATGACGAGATTCTCAAACAGGAAATCCCAGCGATAGGTGTTGTTCGCGTTGATTCCGCCGACTTTCGCGGCAGCGAGAAACACGACGTCGGGCTTTTCCTCTTCGAAGAAACGCGCAACGGCTTTCTGGTCGAGCAGATCGAGCTCCGATCTCGTCCTGACGATCGGCTCGGGATAGCCCGCGCTATTCAGCGCGCGGACGATTGCCGAGCCAACGAGTCCGCGATGGCCGGCAACGAAGCATCGTGTTATCGCCTTGTTCACTTGAGAAGCGCTTGCAGCGCCGCTGACGACGATTCGATCGTGAACGGCATTCCCGACTGCACCGTTGCGAGATCTGCATCGACCATCATTTCGACGAGCTCGGTGAACGTCACGCGCGGAGTCCATCCAAGCACACGACGAGCCTTGCTGGAGTCGCCGAGCAGGAGGTCAACTTCGGTTGGACGGAAGTAGCGCGGATCGATCGAGATCACTTCGCGGCCCGTGGCCTGATCGATTGCGACTTCATCGACGCCATTACCACGGAACTCGAGATTCATTCCAACACGCGAGAATGCAGCCTGACAGAATTCGCGCACTGTGTGCTTTTCGCCGGTAGCGAGCACGTAGTCATCGGGCTTCTCGGACTGGACCATTCTCCACATTCCTTCGACGTAATCTCCCGCAAATCCCCAATCGCGCTCGGCGTCGAGATTCCCGAGGAACAGCTTGTCCTGTTGTCCTTCGCGAATTTTCGCGGCGGCCATCGTGATCTTGCGAGTCACGAAAGTCTCGCCGCGAATCGGCGACTCGTGGTTGAACAGAATTCCCGATGAAGCATGAAGGTTATATGCCTCACGGTAGTTCACGGTGATCCAGTGTGCGTAGAGCTTCGCGACTCCATAGGGCGAACGCGGATAGAATGGTGTGGTCTCGGACTGCGGGACCGCCTGCACCTTGCCGTACATCTCCGAGGTGGACGCCTGATAGAACCGCGTCTTCTTCATCAGTCCGAGAATGCGAAGCGCTTCGAGCAGCCGAAGTGTTCCAAGCGCATCAGAGTTGCCAGTGTATTCGGGAGTCTCGAACGACACCTGCACGTGGCTCTGGGCGGCGAGGTTGTAGATCTCGTCCGGCTGCGATTCCTGGATGATACGGATGAGATTTGTCGCGTCAGTGAGGTCACCATAGTGCATCACAAACCGCGAATGGACGTCCTGCGGCTCGGAGTAGATGCTGTCTACCCTTGCCGTGTTGAAGGACGAGGCACGCCGTTTGAGGCCGTGCACCATATAGCCTTTCGCCAGGAGAAGCCGGGCGAGGTAAGCTCCATCCTGTCCGGTGACTCCGGTGATCAGGGCAGTTTTCATCTGAATTCCCAAGGATATTCGGCTGAACGGACGTCCCCAAAGCTCTGGCGGGGGACCTCCGGTATCGTATTCATGTTAGTGCGGCAGAGCCTGCGAAATGTCACATCGGGTCTGGCATGAGTCAATCTTTTGGGCTACTCTCTGATGTGCCGTAAGTCCGCGTCAATGTGTGACATCCAAGTTGTGCAGGAGTCTTTCTTGCGTAGATTCGGATGGGCATGGGCCTTGCCGCTGGCACACCGTCGGTCGCGGACCCGTGCTCTTTTTTTTTGTGACCTCGAACCACCTCAAGCCAGAAAAACGTCTTGACGCTCAAGCCAATCCGTAACCGGCACCTGTTTGTCGCCGACGCCTTGTCGGTAATTCTGGCGACCCTCGTCGCCTTCCTGGTGCGCTTCGAGCAGCCGCAATGGATCGCCGATAATGTAAGGCTGGTTGCGTTTTACCTCGCGCTATCGGTCCCCCTCCGACTCTTCATCTTCTTCATGGCCGGCATGTACCGTCGGCTTTGGCGGCATGCGAGCGTCGGCGAGCTCAAGCCGATCCTTCTGGCAGCGGCTGGCGGCGGTCTAGCCTGCGCTATCATCGGCATCATCGTACTCCCTGTCACGGGCCTTACTGCGACGAGGGTCCCCTTCTCTGTCGTATTCATTGATACGTTCCTGACAGGCGCCCTCATCGCCCTGCCGCGCTTGATGGCCCGCATCAACCGTGCGGGCTACACGCGCCGGCGCAAGGACGATCACGGAAAGCGCGTCCTCATCGCTGGTGCAGGCGACGCTGGCAAGCTCGTCGTGAAAGAGCTGTTCGCGACAAACCAGCTCGGTCTCGAGCCGATTGGCTTCGTTGACTCAGATGCGACAAAGCACGGCCATATACTCGCTGGCCTTCCTGTTTTTGGACCGCTCGCGCACATCCCGGAAATTGTCGAGCGATTTGGTGTCGCCGAGATCATCATCGCGATGCCATCGGCTCCAGGCACTGTGATCCGCCAGGTTGTTCGAGCTGCTCTCAGCTGCGGAATTCCAACGCGAACGGTTCCAAGTCTTCCCGAGATCATCTCGCGACAAGGAAACGCCACCGGTCTTCGCGAAGTCGAGATTCAGGATCTTCTCCGTCGCGATGCAGTAGAGACCGATCTCGCAGCAGTGGCAGAATTGGCAACGAGCGAGACGGTTCTCATCACTGGCGCAGGCGGTTCGATCGGGAGCGAGCTTTGTCGCCAGCTGGCGCGGCTCGCTCCTTCGCGTTTGATCCTGCTCGGTCACGGCGAGAACTCGATCTTCGACATCTTCCAGGAGCTCTCGCTCTCCTTCCCTGACGTCGAGATCATTCCTGTCATTGCCGACGTGCGCGATCGCGGAAGAATTTTCCACATCTTCCAGCAGTATCGCCCACACGCGGTATTTCATGCAGCAGCGCACAAGCATGTGCCGCTCATGGAAGACAACGTTCTTGAAGCGGTGACGAACAACGTCGCCGGCACGCGCAACGTGGTAGATGCAGCGATCGAGGTGAACGTGCAGCACTTCGTTCTCATCTCGACAGACAAAGCCGTTCGCCCGACGAGCGTCATGGGCGCAACGAAGAGAATCGCCGAGCAGCTTGTGCAGCATGCGGCGACCAAGCACCATCGCAACTTCGTCTCAGTGCGCTTCGGCAACGTGCTCGGCTCACGCGGCTCTGTTGTTCCGACATTCCTGCGTCAGATTCGCGCGGGTGGTCCGGTGACCGTCACGCATCCCGAGATGCGCCGCTACTTCATGACAATTCCTGAAGCGGTGCAGCTGGTTCTTCAGGCCGGCGCGCTCGGACGCGGCGGTGAAGTTTTCGTTCTCGATATGGGCGAGCAGATTCGCGTAGTAGACATCGCGACGGATCTCATCCGTCTGTCGGGCCTCGAAGTTGGCTCAGACATCGAGCTCAAGTTCACGGGCGTGCGTCCCGGTGAAAAGCTGTACGAAGAGATGTTTTTCACGGCCGAGAATGTGTTGCCGACGGATCACCCGAAGGTGTTGCGGGCGCGCAATGGTCTGCTGGCCGATGGGACGATCAAGAGAATCGAGACGCTTATGCGGTCCACCGATACCGGGCGTCCCGAGGACGAGATTCGCAAGCTTCTCCAGACTCTCGTTCCCGATTTCCACCCGCATGGTACGAGTGGGTATGAGGACGAAGCCCCGCGCGGTTCGGAGAGCGTTCGCCGGGCCTAGGGCGTGTGTCGGCGAACGTTTGCGTGACGTCGTCAGGATGATGATCGGGGGACCCTGACGGTGAACGCCGCCGAGAGCCAACTTGAAATCGTCATTCTCTGCAACCGTTCGGATGTTTTTCTCACCAGAATCTGCGTTGCGAGCATCAGGTATTACTACCCTGGTGTGGCAATCCATATCGTAAAGGACGAAGTAAACGGCCGCTTTTCTACATCCTCTCTGGAGAAGGCTTTCAAGGTAGAGGTGCTCGACCTCGGACTGAAGAACTACGGTTGGTGCACCGGAAAAATATCAGTGCTGCTTTCCGGGAAACTGGCGGGAAGGAAGATTCTGCTGCTCGATTCAGACATCGTCTTCATCGGCAAGGTCCTCGACACGCTTTTGCCACATCTCCACAGTGCCGATTTCATCGTGTCACCGGAATACGTCAGCGACCCGGAAAGTGACTGGTTTCCCAAAATTTATTATGACACCTCATGGGCGCGCCAACATTTTTC
>JBDTNA010000089.1:0-9851 GCA_039933985.1 Gemmatimonadales bacterium
GGATAAGACGGGCGTGCCGACTGCATTGCCGAATCGACTCGGCGAGCTGCGGTCAACAATGCACGACCGGCCGAGATCGTCGCATCGGACGTGTTAGTTGTACCGCGGACGAGCTGCTCGTACAGCTCCGCGTTATCCGCGAAACCTGACAGCGCAAACCACAGCTCCACATCGCCATCATTATATGCCCGGCTTGTGCTCAAGCGGCCGAGGGTGGAGATGCTGAGATCCGAGCGCTCGCGGCCGAGTAGCACCTGAGCATTTCGGCGGAGTGTCGCTGCTTCTTCGGCTGTAAGTGCACCGCCGACTGGTGTCGTACCGGTGCCAAGCGAGAGACCGAGTGCCTGCGCGGTGCGGAAGTCGAGGTTTCCGGTCGCGTTCAGTCCCCGATCGCTCTGGAACTGGAACAGTGCGCGCTGCGTTGCGTCGTTGAGCACGCCGTTGATCGCGCCGCGATAGTAGTTCTGACTCGAGAGCGCCTGCTGTGCCGCGCGGATTCTGTCAGCGGCCGTATATATAGTATAGTCGTCAGCCTGGCGCTGTCTTCCGCGTCCTCTTAGCACGACCTGCCGGTCGAGTTGCACGGCGAGCGGAGTTCCGCTTGGAACTGCTACATCCTGGCCTTGCGACAAGAGCGTTCCAAGCGCTCCGAGGATGCCGGACGTCGAGCTGCGTGACGAGCTGGCGCCGGCGATGATTCCGCCAATTCCGCCGCGACCACCAACGAGAACTACGCGCGCATTCGGATCCTGGTCGATCTGACGACGCTCAGCTGAATCGGTGCTGGTCAGATGCGCGACGATTGGATAAACAGTTCCGTCGGGAATCGTCAGTCGATCGAACGTGACCTGAATTACGCCTGACTGCGAACGCGTCGCCGGCTGAACGTAGGTAACGTTTCCGCGGATGTGGCTGTTCGACGGAATCGCAGTGTAGTTGTCGAGGCCGAGTGAGTCGACGACGACTGTCTCGAATGTCTGGCCGACTCTCACGGTATTCGATTGAAGCGCAGAGGTCGTCTGAACGATGATGACGCTGTTCTCTGGTAGAACGAGCCGAACCTGGGCGGCGAGTGAGGAAGCGGCAATCATCGTGAGTGCCAGACTCCACGCGGCGCGCGGCAAAACGTTTCGGGCTATAGGTCGCATCTTTGGAGCTCCTTTCAATAGCGTAGGGATGTTTTCTGCTTCCCATGCTATTCAAGACGCGTACCGTTATAGACTTAACGCGGTTAGATAAATATCTATCCTACCCGCCAGGGTTGCTCTATTTGAGAGTCTTGTCGATCCAGTTCCTTGTCGATCCAGTTCCTTGTCGCGTCAGAGACTTCGTCGAGCACTTGAGCATCCGTGCGGCCCGATGATTTGTTGACGTGGAAGCTGTGGTCGGCGCCCTCGAGCCAGTGCATCTCCCAGGGCGTCTTCAGGGACTTGAGCACTTTTTCCATCAGCTCGCGAGTCATGAACGCGTCGCGCGTTCCGTTGAAGCACAGCACCGGCACTTTGATCGAAGGGAGATGCTGGTCACGCAGCTTGTCGAGCTGACCCGGTGGATGAAGAGGATACGCGAACAGGAGAAGACCCGCGCAGTCGAAGTCCTTCGCCGCCATCATCGATGCTGCACGACCACCCATCGATCGGCCACCGATTAGCAGTCGCCTCGGCTTAAGCTCAGCGCGTGTTTTGTCTACGACTGCTTCGAAACACTTTTCGAGACGCGGCATCGGGTCGGGACCACTCCTGCCTTTCTCCCGATAGAGAAAGTTGAACCGAACCACGCTTATGCCGCGCTCACCCAAAGCGTTGGCGACCCCAATCATGCTACGATCGTTCATTCGTCCGCCGGCACCATGCGCAGCGACGAAAACGAGGTCGTCAATCGGCTTATCGGGTCGAGTGTAGATCGCGCGGGTCGTGTCGTCGCCGACATTTATGACCCATTCCTGTTCGTTGCTATTGTCTTTTGGCATGACATGAAACTGCGAAACAGAACGCACGGAGTCGAGGGCGTTGACACTACTCGTAACATGTCGTAGCGTCAGAGATGGCGCGGACATATCTGGTCCTGCTGCTCACGGCGCTGGTCGCATGCACGGCGGCCAACATCGACCCCATCACCGACATCGACGGCACCTGGGGCGGGGACAACGCGGGCCTCATCGCCACCGACACTGTCGCCCACGTACACATCGGCTGCACACTCGGCTACGCCAAAAAGCCGATAGTCATCAATCCCGATGGTTCATTCGAGGCCACGGGGACCTACAACGTCGATGCGTTTCCGATTGATCGAGGGATCATTCATCCGGCTCGATTCTCGGGGCGCATCTCGGGTAACACGATGACACTGACTGTCACGTTGACTGATGACGGACGCAAGTACGGGCCGGTCACACTCGTGCTTGGGAAAGAGCCAGTGATGGGGCCTTGTCCGATTTGTCGAGCAGCGGAGTGGGGCGCGGCTCAGCGACAGCTCGAACTGCTCAAGTCAAAAGAAAAGCCGACACGGAGGGACGGAGTACACGAAGGAAACACGGAAAATTACTTTGGTAAAAACCAGTTTCCGCACTAGAGAAAGTTTTTCGTAGTTCCCCTAACGGGTTTTCCGTGTGCCCTCCGTAACTCCGTCCCTCCGTGTCGGCTTTTGGGGTTGGCGTGTCAGGCTACGAGTTCGTTAGAACCAATCCGACTTCATCAAGGAACTGACTCCCACCAGTCGGTTTACCGCCTCTCACCTTCGCTTTGGTAAGAACGAGGCGGTCTTTCGTTCTCGTCATTCCTACATACAACAGGCGGCGTGCTTCCTCGACTTCTTTCTTTGACGGGTCCTTTCCGCCTGGGAGTTGGGCGTCTTCGCATCCCACGACGTAGACGCGCGAGAACTCCAGGCCTTTCGTAGAATGCAGAGTCAGCAGATTCACACGTGCCGTCTCCGGCTCGGCCCCATCCATCTTCGACAGCGCGACGCGCTCGAGGAATCCCGTGATCTGATCCTTCAACGGCTTACCGTCGAAGAGATCGAGAAGAGGACGTAAGCGGAGCATCGCCGCAGGATAGCGTTGATCTGCTGTCTTCTCCGTTCGGAGACGAAGCATAAGATCCGCGCCGCCGAGCAGCTCGATGAGCTGATCCGGATCGACTGTCGTTGCATCGTGACCGGCATCGTACTCGGTGCGATAGAACTCCAGCGAGTCGCTGTATCTCCCGAGTGCGTAAATCTTCGTCAGGTTGAGAAGTGTTGCGGCTTCCGGGCACAACGACTCGGCGTTGCTGAGCGCGAGTGCCATGCCGAGGAAATCGAGCAGGTTGTCGAGCGATGTCTTCCGCGCACGCGCGACTTTTGCTTCCCCGAGATGCAGGAAGAGATGCGCGAGCGTAGTCGTGTCATCCAGCGCGCGATGCGATTGGCCCGTCTCTATGTGGTAGACGGCCGCCAAGTCCGGTAGTCTTCGGCTGGACGAGTGAAGCTCGCGCGCCAGAACGAGCGTGTCGTATGTGACGAAGCTCATTCCACCGAGCGGTTTGGCCATGCGCCGGATGATCGGAAAATCGAATTCATATCCGTTGTGCGCCACCACGACATCGCGGCCGCAGAAGTCGCGAACCGCTGGCCAGATGTCCTCGAAGTACGGGGCGCGTTCGACTTCGCTGTCGGCAATTCCATGTGCGCCTCTCGCGCCAGCGGTGATCGGCACGCGCGGCTTCACGTACGACGAGTAACTGTCGACGATTGCACCATCGCGAACCCTCACCGCGGCAATCTCGACGAGCTCGGCCTTACCGATGTCCTTGTCGGTCGTCTCGATGTCGATCGCGGTGAAATCGCGGAAGTGATTCGTAAAGCTCCTGCTGCGAATGATCTGAAGAGCCTTGAACACACCGAGCGCAATTCCAAGCGATCCGCAATCGGAGTGTCCGATTCTGATTGCATCTTCTGAAGGCAAGCCGCCGATCTCGACGCGATTGATGTTCTCGCCTTTCAGCATTCCCTTGAGCGCGATTTCGAGTCCGCCGAGTCGGGGGAGCCACACGGGCTTGCCGAAGTCGATGGCTTCGGTGAGGCGCGTCGCGAGAACCTGCACTTCGTCGTTGTCGGCGGGATCGGAGAGCTCGTCGTGATTGTTCTCGAGCATCGTCTTGTACTCGCCGACTCTTTGCGAGAGCAGCTCATCGACAAGGTCGGAGACCGAGTCGTGACGGGTGCCGAGTGCCGCGAGATTTCGGAGTGCGTAGAGTCCGCGCCATATCTTGCCGCGATCGCCGTGCTTTTTGGGCATCGAGCGCGCGATCTTCTCGAGAAGCTGCAGGAACGGCCGCCGCTTCTCCTCCGCTCGAGCGCGAATGCTGTCGAACAGCGGTCGAGGAAGAACGACTTTGAGAAAGCCTTCGTGGTGGATCGGGTCGGTCGGGTCTGAAATGACTTTCAGTGCAGCGATGAGGTAGCTGACGACTGGATCTTCGGATAGCGCGCGGCCCTGCGCCATTCGAACCGGTACGCCTGCTGTGAGAAACGCCGTCTCGGCACCATTCCCGATCTCGTGCTTTCTATATAGAAGGGCGAAGTCGCCCCACTCGAGATTGTTCTGTTCTCGATCGCGCCGAAGATCAGCGATGATCCACGCGAGCTCGTCGGCCTCGTGCTCGAACTCGATCGCTTTCGTTTCGAATGGAGACTCGCGAGTGGTCTCGGAGAATCTTTCGTCGGTGAAGATTGGCGTGTTGATGTTGATCAGCTTGCGTGCGAGCGCGACGATTCCTTTCGGACAACGGCGATTCTCGCGAATCTGTATTCGTTTCGCGTTGAAGTCGTTCAGGAAGTCGGTGAATACTGTCGGATCGGCGCCGGCCCACGAGTAGATCGACTGCTCATCATCGCCGACCGCGAACACGTTGCGATGAGTCATCCCGATCGAGCGAACGATCGAGTACTGCACGCGGTTCAGGTCCTGGAATTCATCGACGAGTATGCAGTCCCACCGATCCTGCACCTGCGCGAGAACCGACTGACTCCGAAGCAGATCGGCGGTTTTCAGTACAAGCATGTCGAAATCCACCAGGTTCCTTTTCTCCAGGAACTGCATGTACTCCGCATACCTCGGCTGATCGCGATCGGATAACACGTGTCCGCCGATGAAGCGGTGCGCGGTGAACTCCTTCAGCAGGTAATTGTGGAACTGTCCCTGAACGCCGATGCGACGGAGCAGGGTGCGTTGATAGTCTTCGTCGACGATTCCGAAACCGGCCTCGAGTCCGATCTCCTGACCATAGTTCCGGAGCAGCTCGACGCAGAAGGAATGGATGGTCCCACGCCTGATGAGCTCGGCTTTGGGGCCGAGGTATTTCTCGAGGCGGTGGGAGATCTCGCCGGCGGCTTTGTTGGTGAAGGTGAAGGCGCAGATTCTGGATGGATCGATGTCTTTCTTTTCCACCAGAAATCTGATCCGTTCGATCAGGCAGTAGGTTTTGCCGGCGCCGGGGCCGGCGAGCACGAGGAGTGGCCCCGGGTCAGCTTCGATCGCTTGGCGCTGCGATTCCGAGGCGGTGTGTGGTGTTGGGGGAGGAAACTCTTTGGCGGGGGCTGCAGTGGTCACTGTTTAGCCAATCTCCGTTCTTGCGGCGCGTCGCGCAACGGATTGTGCACCAATCCCAGAGACTGTCATTGTAGAACGATATGGAGCGGGTGAAGCGGATGTGGAGCGGATGCAACGAAAAGAACCCGGTTTGATTTTTCAACGAACCGATTGCGGGGCGCATCTACTCGCAAAAATCCGGTCCACATCGGCCCCATCCGCTCCATATCTTTTTACAAATGACGGTGCTTCACTTTGGATAACAATCCAAAATTCGAGCTGTGTCTTGCCCTTTGATAGGTCGGAGTTACTCCGCCATCGAGATACGGAGCGGCTCGCTCAACCGGGCGTTGATCCGGCCACCCGACGGGATGCATCGATCAGAGCGTGTCGAACGGCTCGCAACCACGGCTCCGGCCGCCGCGCCACCGGCCGCACCGATAACGGTTGCTCTCGTATTGCCACCGATGACTCTGCCGAGAATCGCCCCGAGACCGGCGCCGACAATGACGTTTGTCGGGGCGGCTTTGGAGCCGGTTCGAACATTATCTAACTGCATGTTGGTGACTTCCGAGGCCACATCGTAGGTTCGTCCGCGAACTGTCAACGACTGGATACGAAGTACGGCGTCGCTTCTCTTCGGATTTGTGCTCCGCGACACAATCACCCCGGATGCCACTGAGCCTCTTGGAATGACAACGCCGAGCGGACCGACCACATCCTCAGCTGTTTCGGCGATGAAACGATCACCAACGGTGCCGGTGGCGGAGCAAACTCTTTCACTCGCTGAGAGGACGAGCTCAGATCCCGCCGGCAGCGTCGCCGTCGCCCGCATTCGGCTGGTATTGTCGGGAAAAACGGAGCGATTTGTCGCGGTCACGGGCTGCACTGGATTGCTGTTGACCGTTCGCGATTCGGGAGCGACACGCACCCTTTCGCGCCGGGGTGTCCGCCTCACACCAGGATTACTAGACCGGCTTACTGAACGTGTCGAAGCAATTTGGCTCGAACGACGCACGCGCCGAGGAGTCAGTCTTTTTGGCGCAGGACTCGAGACGGAAACTGATGCCGGAGCGACAGAACGATCGCGTGCCTCGACGCTTGAAACTCGCGAAGGCCGCTCTGAGACAATCGGCGCAGTCACGGGGGCAATCGAAAGCGTGTCCGCATCCGCAAGTGAAAGAGTGTCCTGATTTGCCGTCATTACCGCCACGGCGAGGGAGCTGTCCTCAGCCAGAATGTCCGCGGTTGGCTTGGCCGAATTGCATGCCCCGACGAGGGGGAGACCGGCGGCAAAGACGGTGAAAAGCGACCTGCGCAGCGCTGTATTCATGGATCGATCTCGAAGACAAAGGGGGCGCGAATCGGCGACGCGAATCGCTGAACGACTTTCGGGAACGAGGAGCCGCGCTTGGCCAGGCTTGGGCGCACCTATAGATACACATGTGTTTCAATTAGGTGCCTCCTGCGATTCCGGCGTGGAGACAGGAACAGAAAGTGAAGGAAGGACCACCATGTCTCGCGCATTCGTAAACGAGGACACCCAATGGGGTAATCCCGGCCGGCGGTTCGACCTTCCAGACCGCGACGATCCGGGTTTTGATAAGGCTGCGGCCGAGGCGATGCTCGACGCCGCGAGAGACGGTGATACGGGGAGCGCCGAGATGGCGACTGGCTATTACTGGGGCGAGCCGAAGCTCAAACCGCATGTAATGGACATTCTGGAGCGCGTGCGCGAAGAAAAAGACGAGCGCATGATTCAGCTCGCAGAGCGCTTTCTAGAGTAAGACGAGTCCGTGTAACGTCAGCCGGCGTAGAATTCAGGAATTCAAATCAGCGGAGAACCAATGGTCACGAAGGGATTGCTCGTTCAACTTGAAGCAAAAGCAGGAAAGGAAGCTGACGTCGAAGCGTTTCTCAAATCCGCACTCCCGCTGGTGCAGGAAGAGCCCGACACGGTCGCGTGGTTCGCGATCAAGTTCAGCGCGAATCAGTTCGGGATCTTCGACGTCTTCCCGAGTGATGAAGGTCGTGACGCGCATTTGAGCGGACCGATCGCAAAAGCATTGATGGAAAACGCGTCAACGCTTCTCGCGTCAGCGCCATCGATTCAAAAAATCGACATCATCGCATCGGACATCAAAGGCTAGCGTCAGTTCGTCAGCGGCTGCGTTCCCTTGATTGTCTCGAGGAGCGTCGCGAGAACGCGGTCAATATCATCGAGCGCGTCCTGAGGAAGTATCACTCCGGACGCGCCGACGTTTTCATCCACCTGCTGTGGACGGCTCGCGCCGACGATCGCTGAAGAAACTTCCGGAAGTCGCAGCACCCAGGCGAGCGCAAGCTGCCCCATGGTGATGCCGAGCCTCGCAGCAATTGGTCGCAAATCCTGAACGGATGTGAGAGCCTCATCGCTTCGTAGATAGTCGCGCCAGAACTCGTTCATCTCCGGATTTGCGGCGCGTGAATCTGCGGGTGGCGGCTGACCGGGAAGATACTTGCCCGTCAGTACGCCTTGAGCGAGAGGGGACCACACGATCTGTCCGATGCCGTTCGCAGCGCACAGCGGAAAGACTTCTTCTTCCGGCTGGCGCCACAGCGTCGAATACTGTGGTTGACTCGACACGAACTTCTCAACTCCGGGAATCGCAAGCGCCGCCGCAATCTGCTCGGCGTTCCACTCACTGAACCCGATGTAACGCGCTTTCCCCTGACGCACGACTTCACTCAACGCATGCATCGTCTCTTCGAGCGGAGTCTTCTTGTCGTAACGATGACATTGATAGAGATCGACGTAGTCAGTCCTGAGTCGCGTAAGCGAAGCGTCGATCTGCTTGTGGACCTGGGCAGCCGACAATCCGCGGTCGTCGTCAGTCATCGCGAAGAAGAGCTTTGTCGCGAGAATGTACGACGAGCGGTCACGACCTTTCAGTGCCTTACCGAGAAACGATTCCGCCGCACCCTTACCATAGATATTCGCGGTATCGATGAAGTTGACGCCAAGCTCGAATGCGCGATCGAGACATGCGCGGGCATTCGAGTCCTCCACACCGCCCCCATACGTGAGCCATGAGCCGAGCGAGATCTCGGAAACGTGGAGGTCGCTGCTGCCGAGCTGCCTGTAGCGCATCGTTTTTGGCCCGAAAAAAAGAAAAAGGGGGAAAAAAGGCTCTTTGAACTCCTCTACGCAGAATTTACGCTAGACGATGTTCGCCGGCTCACCTAGGTTAGATCGCCCGGTCTTCAATTCCGTCGCCCCAGGAGAAGGCTACATGAATCGTGTGCTCAAGGTCGTCGCCAAGGTTGTCGGCATCGTTATCGCCCTGATAGTTGTGGCGCTCGGGACGGTATATGGGCTCACATCCTACCGCATCAACAAGAATCACGAGATGCATGTCGGAATGTTACCGATTCCGACTGACCCCGCCGCTGTCGCGCGTGGAAAGCATCTCACTGAAGCGGTGGGAAAATGTCAGAACTGTCATGGTGATAACTACGCCGGCAAGGTGGTGATGGACGAGCCGGTGTTTGTCAATCTCACGTCGTCGAATCTGACGTCGGGCAAAGGCGGAATAGGATCGACGTACAAGGATGAAGACTGGGTGCGCGCGATCCGCTACGGAATCGGCGCGACAGGAAAGCCTCTCATCTTCATGCCATCCGAAGCTTTCACTTACTTCAACGACGCCGACCTCGGCGCGATCATCGCGTATCTCAAGACGCTCCCTCCGGCAGACATTCCGGTGGCGGCAAAGAGGTCAGTTGGTCCAATCGGGCGTGTCGCGTATCTGACGGGCGGTTTCCCATTGCTGCCCGTCGACCTGATAGATCGCGGCTCGCGTCAAGCGCCGGTGAAGGAAGGCGTGACCAGGCAGTACGGAGAGTATCTGGCCCAAGCGGGTGCTTGCACGGCCTGCCATGGCGAGTCGATGTCAGGTGGAAATCAGATCGACAACGCGATAGCGGCGAACCTGACTCCAGGTGGTGAGCTCGCGAAGTGGAGCGAGGCAGATTTCATGACTGCACTTCGCGCAGGGAAGCGGCCGAACGGAACTGTCATCAGCGCAGTGATGCCATGGCCTTCGATGAAGGGTCTCACCGATAACGAGATCAAGGCGATGTGGATGTACGTCCACGCACTTCCAATGAAGGCGATGGGGGAGAAGTGAGCCACGTCGCAGAGTAGCGACAAGCAGGTGCCAGACAGGCGACCGCCAGTCGTTCAGCGACTCGCGGTCGCTTTTGTATTTGCGATCGTCGCCGGCCTGCTCACGTGGTGGAA
>JBDTNA010000090.1:0-9836 GCA_039933985.1 Gemmatimonadales bacterium
GCGACACGCGTCGCAGGGATGTACGTCACAGATCCCGCAACGCCACCTCCACCCGTAGAAAGTGTCAGCGTTCCGGTGTTGATGGTCGACGCGTCCATCGCTTCGTTGAATCCAATCTGAATCGTCGCGTTCGTGGCGACGTTGGTCGCCCCGGGAGCCGGGCTGCGCGACGATATCGCCGGCGGCGTGTTATCCACCGTCGTGAAGCTGAACTGGAAGTTCGAAGCGAGCGCGTTGCCGGCGAGATCCTTAACGCCGGTCGTCACTGTCGCAACGTAGCTCTGCCCCTCCGCAAGAATTCCGGCGCTCGGCAGGAACGATCCGACTCGTGTCGGCGCATCATAGACGACCGATCCCGAAACGACAGCGCCGTTGACGAGAAGCGTGAATGTCGATCCGTTGATCGTCGATCCATTCATGTCCTCGCTGAACGTCACGCGAACAGGCGATGTGACAGGAACGTTAGAGCTGCCGGTGCTCGGCGTCGATGAAATAACCGCCGGCGGAACGATGTCTCCCGGTGGTGGCGGAGGTGGCGGCGGCGGCGGCGGTGGTGGCGGTGGTGGTGGTGGTGGTGGCGGTGGTGGCGGTGGTGGCGGTGGTGGCGGTGGTGGCGGCGGCGCTACGATCGTTTCGGTCGTGAACGAGAATGAAAACGCAGACGCCAATGCGTTTCCGGAAGCATCGCGAACCCCAGTCGTAATAGTGACGGCGATTGTTGCCGACGGAAGACCGCCAGCTGCGGTGAATTCGGCGATCCGTGTAGCAGGATTGTAAGTGACAGAACCGCTGACATCGGTGCCGCCCGAAGTCTTCACGACAAACGTCGACGTGCTTATCGTCACCGCCGTCATCGCTTCGCTGAACGTGACGGTGATCGTCGACGAGCGCGGGACTGATACTCCCGACGGCGTCGATGCCGAGATTTTCGGGGCGGTGACGTCGGGAGGCGTTACAGCCGACGCTGAAGTTTCCGCCGACATCGCGGAAACGACACCATTCTTGCCGTTTGCGGAAACTGCGTACCTGTATGCGGTGAGCTCAGCCAGTCCGTTGTCGACGTAGGTCGGAACCTGAACTTCGCCGACCTTCGCTCCGTTTCGGAAAACGTTGTAACTGGCAACCTGACCCGCGTCCGAGCCCGGCGTCCATGTCACCCTCACCGTCGTTGGCGACGAAAGGATAGCCAGGACGTCTTTGGGAACGCCGATCGTTTCCGGGCCGACCGCATCCTTGCAGGATCCAGCAGCAAGAAGGATTGCGGCTGCAGCGAACCAGGTCCTCACGCGACTTCGTTTCAGTGATTCGTTCCCGGAGATTTCTTGCTGTGGGGCGCGGTCTTTGTGAACGATGCACGGCCTCCCATCAAACAAACGTGTCGCTCGTGCCCAGAAACCACGCGTCACTTCGTCGTGATCAGGATCGCACCGCCGACGTGGTCAGTCCCATATCGTGTCGTTGCTTCGGAACCGTTGAGGTACTGCACCGTCGTCAGCTGCTCTGCGCTGATGAGCTTGAGGCTGTCGAGCGTGCCGTATTTCACCCCGTCGAGATAGACCGTGGCCGTGGGCGGAGTCAGGTCGCGGAGCGAAGTCACACCGCGCGATCGCAGAAACTCCGGCCTAAGCTGTCGGATCACATCGTAGGCCGTTCTTCCCGCAGTACCGTACTGCGCAATCTCGTCCGGAAAAAGAATTGTACGATTCCGGGACGGATAAGGTTCTGTCGAAGCGCGACCAGTGCCGCAGCCGGCAACTACTGCGATCAGCATCACGGCAAAAGCAGTCCGGTGCATCGTCCCCCTCGCTGCTAGAAGTCGCGCTTTTTCATCTCGGCGAAGAACCGCTCATTCTCCGCCTGTTTCTTTATGGTTGCTTCATCTGTCGGATCGTCCGAAAGATTCGTGTCGTATTTCTTGCCGAACGATTTCGGAATCTTCGACGTCGTTCCTGATTTCGCCGCGTTCTTGCGTGCAAGTGCGGCCAGCTTCCTCGGGTCCATTGAGCGCCAGGTGAAATAGTTGTCCATAACGGAGTCACTTTTCCCAATCCTGCGCAAGAGTTTCAAACCATTGGAGGCCGGGTCACGTCAAATCCCGGCATAGGCAAGCGGCACCAGCGCCGCGCCAACCCTTGAGAGACATCCGATGCTTCCGACGCTCAAAACGCTGCGCAACACCTTTTCGCCGGTCTCCGTGCGCCTGATCACGGCGATGACGCTCGCGGCCGCGATGACAGGAGCAGCGGATCCCCTTCCCGCGCAGCGCGACGGGCGAGGCGACTGGCGCCTCGACTACAACGACACGCAGCAGCGCATTCAGCTGACGTTCGAAAATTTCGATGAGCACGGTGGCCGCAGCTCGACGTCGTTCCCGGTGCCGCTCACGTCGCTCGAAGGATTGTCGATTTCGCAGCTGCTCGGACCAACAACACCAGTCCGCTTCTCGCTGAAGAGAGACGCCGGCACGTTCAGTTTTGACGGACGCGCGGGGTCTGGTTGGGGGCGCGGTGTTTTCGGTTTCCGCGCGGACCCGCAGTTCCGCGATCAGCTGGCGCGCCGCGGGTACGAAAGACCAGACACCGACGAGCAGTTCGAGCTCGCGCTGCATGACGTCGGTTACTCTCTCGTCGACGAGCTGAAGGCGCAGGGATATCGCCGCCCATCGATTGAAGGGCTAATCACCATGGGCCAACACGGCGCCCGATTCGATTTCATTCGCGCGCTCGCGCAGCTAGGCTACAAGCTGGGCGACACCGATAAACTCGTAGATCTTCGCGATCATGGCGTCACGCCGAGTTTTGCCGAAGGACTCCGTGACCAGGGTCACAAGGGACTCTCGGCTGATGATCTCGTGAACGCGCGTGATCATGGAGTTACGCCGTCATTCGCCGAGGGATTCCGGCAGCTCGGATACACGCCGTCGCTCAGCGATCTGGTCCGACTGCGGGATCATGGAGTGACGGTTGAATTCGCAAAGCGCGCGCGCGACCGCCGTGGATCCAATCTGGCGCTTGATGAGCTTGTCAGAATGCGTGACAGGGGCGACAGCTACTGAGTGATATGGAGCCTTTCTATGGGCTCCCTTATATGTAGTCGAAGGCCCGGATAACGCTGTCCTCCTACGGTGACAGCGGGTGGCTGAAAAGTGGCGTCGCGGGATGGGGTAAATCCTTGTGTACCAAAACATTACGCCCCATCGCGACATGTGGCACGCCAAGTGCCATATTAATGAGTGAACACCCACTCAAATAAGGTAAATGCCATGAGAAGAACACTTATTCTGTCGATACTCGCCTTTGCCGGTGTCACGGCGTGCAGCAAGACCGATACGACCCCGGTGGATAGTGCGCTTGCGATTGGCGCGACGACGATTCCAATCGATTCGATGTCGGACCTGGAGCGCGCCGGTATGGCGACCCAGCCTGCGGCACTCGCACCGGCGCCTGTGGCTCAGACTCCGGCTGCGCCGCGTCGCACTACCACGCGTCGGTCGAGCGGGTCATCCGGTTCGTCCGCCAGCTCAGGGTCGAGCGGCTCAACCGCGTCGGCTCCAGCTCAGACGACGATCAAGAAGAACACGAAGCGTGACGCCGCGATCGGCGCAGCGGCAGGCGCGATCATCGGTGCGACGACCAGCCGCGACAAGGTGAAGGGCGCGGTAGTTGGGGGCGTCGTCGGTGGCGTTCTTGGTGGCGTAATCGGAAACAACGTCGACGTTCAGAAGAAAAAGAAGTAACGCGACCGTGAAGACACCAGGCCCGCCGCAGAGATGCGGCGGGCTTTTTTTTGACTGGTGACGTATGGCGAATGACTTTGACGATGTCTGGTGACTGGTGACTTAGGTCTGGTGACTGATGTCTGCTTTTCTTTGCGCGTCTTTCAAACAAAAAACAACGTCACCGGTCACCAGACGTTAGTCACCAGTCACCAGCTAAGACAAAACGATTGCATCGGCGGCACAGCGGTCAGGTTGGCAAGCACCAATGGATCAGTTTGATGAATGGGCGATTTCAAGAACCTGGAGGTTTGGAAAAAAGCGTCCTCCCTCGCACTGGACATCTATGAGCTTGGAGGGTCGCTGCGAGGTCACATCGACTTCTCATTGCGTAGTCAAATACTGCGTTCTGCAGTCTCAATTCCTTCCAACATTGTGGAGGGTTCAGCGAAGCGGAATGACAAGGAATTTGTTCGCTACCTCCGAATCTCCCTCGGCTCGGCTTCAGAACTCGAGCATCATTTGATATTCATCAAGGATCTTGGATCACTACCGGATGAAGACTTCGAATCGCTCTGCAAAAGGTTGAGTGAAATTCGCAAGATGCTGAATGGATTGATCGACTACCTCGGTGGGCTCTAGCTGGTGACTGGTGACTTACGACTGGTGACTGGTGACTTACTACTGGTGACCGGTGACTCGTTGAGGTCGCATGGACACCGAAGTCACTAGACACCTGTCTTGGGTCACCAGACACCTGTCTTGGGTCACCAGACACCTGTCTTGGGTCACCGGTCACCGGTCGGCAAGAAGAAACGCCCGCCGCAGAGTAGCGGCGGGCGTTCTCACTGCACCTGCGGACTTAGTGCTTCAGCCGCACTCCGAGAAACCGCACACGTGGCACTTCGCGCAACCCTCTGCGAACTCCATCTGCGATCCGCAATCCGGGCACGTGCCCATGAACGACTGATCGCGATTCACACTTTCGAATTCGTACTGCGTCTGCGCAGAACCAGTCGAGACTGAAACGGGAACGACAATCGGCTGCGCTTCAGACGACGGTGTTTCCGTTCGCAGAAGCTCCTGCTGAACTCCCTGCTTCTGTCTCATCCACGACTCGAGCGCGATACCGATCGCATCCGGAACCGACAGCACCTTGTTCGGTCCAAGTCCGATCGCGCGATCCGATGCAATGCCGCGAAGTTGACGATGAATCGCCTGAATCGAGATTCCCGAGCGAAGCGCGAGCGAGATCAGTCGTCCGATCGCTTCTACATCGGCCATCGCTGAGCCGCCAGCCTTGCCGAGGTTGATGAATACTTCGAACGGCTGTCCGCGATCGTCCTCGGTGATGTTCACGAACATCGTTCCGAGCGGCGTCTCCACGCGTGAGGTCGTTCCGCGAAGCGTATCGGGACGCGCGCGCTTCTGACGTCGCTGAAGATTCTCCGCCTCCGCATCGAACAGATCCGCGCGAAGCTTTCCGATCTCGGCCTCGAGCTCGGTGATCGTTCCCTTCAGATCACCCACCTCACCGCGCGCATCGTGCTTTCCATCACGCTCGGCCTTTGCAGTTTCCGTCGCGCCGGTGGAAAGAACCTGATTGTCGCGCGAGCCGTCGCGGTAAACCGTGACGCCCTTGCACTTGAGATCGTAGGCCAGCTCGTAGATCGCGCGAACGTCATCACGCGTTGCAGCGTGCGAAAAGTTCGTGGTCTTCGAGATCGCCGAATCGCAGTTCTCCTGGAAGGCAGCCTGCATGCGGACATGCCACTCGGGGGTGATGTCGTGAGCGGTCACGAACACGCGCTGCCACTTCTCCGGAACTTCGTCGAAGTGAATGTGCCCCTGCTTCGCGATTCTCTCCATCAGCTCGTCGGAGTACCAGGCTTCGTTCTTCGCGATCGCAATGAAGTCTTCGTTCACATCGGGCATCATCGCGCCGGCCTGGTTGCGCATGAACGCAACGGCAAACAACGGCTCGATTCCCGACGAGCATCCGGCGATGATCGAGATCGTTCCAGTCGGCGCGATCGTGTTCACGTTGCAGTTGCGCAGCATCTGCATCGGACGAATACGCTTGCCCTCTGCATCACGCGCGCACGTTTCGTCAGGACCCCAGATGGAACGCGCCCACTCGGGGAATGGTCCGCGCTCGTCGGCGAGACGCTCGCTTTCGCGCTTCGACTCGACGTCTACGAACTTCTGGAGCTTGCGGCCGAATTCGACACCTTCGTTCGTGTTGTACGGAATTCCGAGCTTTATCAGAGCGTCAGCGAAACCCATCACACCGAATCCAATGCGACGGATGCGCTTGGAGAGTGCATCGATCTCGGGCAGCGGATACTTGTTGACGTCGATGATGTTGTCGAGGAACCGCACCGACGTGTGGATGTCGTTTGCAAGCGCATCCCAGTCGAGCTTTCCGTCGTTCACATAGAACCCGATGTTGATCGAGCCAAGGTTGCAGACGTCGTACGGAAGCAGCGGCTGCTCTCCGCATGGGTTCGTCGCTTCGTATGCGCCGACATGCGGAACCGGGTTGTAGCGGTTCGCTTCGTCGATGAAGAAGCATCCCGGCTCACCCGTTCTCCATGCGCCGTCGATCATCGTGTCCCAGACTTCGCGCGCATCGAGCTGGCCGGTGACCTTTCCGTTCGACGGATCCACCAGGTCGTAGCTCGTTCCCGCCTTCACCGCTTCCATGAACTTCGTCGTGACCGCGACCGAGATGTTGAAGTTCGTGATCTGCGTCAGGTCTTCCTTGCTGTTGATGAACATCATCACGTCAGGGTGATCGACGCGCAGAATGCCCATATTCGCGCCGCGGCGCGTGCCGCCCTGCTTTACGGCGTCGGTTGACGCGTCATAAAGCTTCATGAACGAAACAGGACCGGATGCTACACCGGTGGTCGAGCGAACCATCGATCCCGTGCCGCGGAGGCGCGAGAAACCGAAGCCCGTTCCGCCACCCGACTGATGGATCAACGCCATCGAGCGCAGCGTGTCGTATATGCCGTTGTGTCCGTTCGACAGCGAGTCCTCGACTGGAAGAACGAAGCACGCCGAGAGCTGCCCAAGCGGGCGGCCCGCATTCATCAGTGTCGGCGAGTTCGGCTCGAACCGTCTCTGAGTCATCAGATCGTAGAACTCACGCGCCGTGGCCGAGACATCATCGTCGATGGCGCCGTATCGCCGATCTGCCTCGGCAACAACGCTTGCGACGCGCCAGAACATGTCCTCAGGCTGCTCTGTCGGCTTGCCCGAAGCATCTTTTATCAGGTAGCGCTTTTCAATAACTGTCCGCGCGTTCTGATTGAGCTCGGCAGGTCCGGCAGGGGGCGTGGCTGGGATGGGCATTAATACAACTCTCCGCGGATGGAAATGGATGTCAAGAACAAAAGACTTCAGCTCGTGGCAGATTCGTTACATGTGTCGGGAGGCGCAGATTAACCGCGTTCGTGATTCCGCGCCAGTGCTCACGTAACTGCATACCCCGCAACGAGTTGTGGTATCCACATCACGAATGAATGACAGGGGCTTCAGTTTCCACGGGGAAGGAAGGCCACTTGCCCGGATTCACGTATGTATTGGAGCCCATATGATACAAAAACCGGCTCGTAATTGGACTGGAAATCTAATCGAATTGGCGGTCTTCTGACTGCCGGTTCCGTCGCGGCGACGGCGTGGATTCAGGCTGCGAAATCGAGCCGATGGACCTTCAAAATGATGACCCGACCGTGAAGTAGAAGCTCGCCTTTTCCGCGTTGCCTGCTTCACGGTTATGCACCGGCACGGCAACTCCAATGCGGAACCTCGTGGGAACGTCGTACTGAAGGGCTGTGTCGAAATCCAGCTCACCACCGGCCGATGCCAGAAAGGGGCCGCCTCGATTCGCCGCACAGATCTGATTCGCCCCCGCCGATGCTGGACAAAACGCGCGCCCGCCTTCGCCGAAGGCCGATACGGAAATGCGATCGAACAAAACGGGAATGAATGGCACGCGCTTCGACGGGGCAGCGATCGGAGCGCGATACTCGACCGTTCCACCGAGTGCGCGAATTCCCTGCTCCGCAGACGGCGGAAATCCGCGAACGCCGAACGTCCGCCTGTCGTCGCCTACGGTGACTCCGGCGAGTACGGCGAGACTGCCCCCGCTCAATCCTCCAACCGAAAAACTCGAGATCGCGCGACGGTCCGCGTATCCACCGGCAAGCCGTGCAGCGATGACGTGATGCGCGAATCCCGGCAGATCGAGTGACTTGAACAATCCGGCAACGCCGACCACGCTGCGGCTCGCGTTGGAGATGTCGCCGCTTTCCCACCGTTGCCGTGCAGTAGCGCTGAGCGAGATTCCGTCTTCACGTGAGATCGCGAGGCCCGGTCGCTTCGTATTCACCCAGCTCGCCGACGTAAACAATGATGGATAGGCTCTCGTCTTTCCAAAAACCTCCGGAAGACGCGCGAGCAGCGTATCGGGATTCGTCGAGTACGTGCGCGACTCGACATCGCCGCCGATGGAGAACGAAGCGGATGTCCTCGCTCTCGGGCGCACGAGACTCAAGCTCATTCCGCCAATGCGCGCGCGACGCGCAAGCTCACCGACACGATTGCCGGCATTGTTCACGACGGAGAAGTGATCCCACTCCTGGCTCGCGCTGAAATTGACGTACGGCTGGCCCAACCCGGCGTATTGGTACGCGGCGAACGCTTCGGATTCGCGGAACTTCGTCTTGTACAGCGCCTGCGCGTAGAAAGCGTGACGCCCGATGATGTCTTCGCCGCTTGTCGCCGCGCCGATCTCGTAACCGCTCGAGGGTGCGTGCCCGACGATTGGCTCCCAATAACGGGGAGCGAGCGATTGCCACGGCGAATACTTCTTCGGAGCGGGAACCTGCTCCAATGAAATGGGAGCACGCACCTCGGCGAGACGGCAGTTCGTGCACGACGCGCGCGGACCTTCTCCTTCGGTTGATTTCTCGACGCGCTGTGTCTGCGGAATTCCGATACCGATGTGGTAGCCGTCGAACTTGAAGCCAAGTGCGACGAGGTATCGTCCATCGGGCGATGCCTCGGGATTGAATACGCCTGTGCTCGCGGATGTCATCTGCGCTACGGAGCCATCCGAAGGCAGCTCGATACGGTATGCCTGCGTTGTTCCCGATCGCGTGGACGTGTACAAAATCGTGCGTCCCGACGCCGACCACGACGGTGTCGCCAGGATCGCCCGTTCCGAGACGAGAACCGATGCCTCGCTGCCACCTTCGGGAAGAACGACGATCTCGGAGTGTCCGTCCCGCACTCTCAGCGCCGCAATTGATTTTCCATCGGGCGACCAGCGTGGCTCACCCCATTGCATGGCCGCGTCTCCCACCGTGATCGGTACAATGGAGCGACCATCCGGCGACACTCTGACGAGCCGCGTCGAACCCGGAACGGATTGAACGGCAACGATGTCTCCATTGGCGCGCACATCGGGCTGAGTAAGGCGTGCACCGCGCGTGAGTCGCCGTTGCTCTCCGTGCTTCTGAACATAGAGATCAGTGCGCAAATGAAATGGATCGATGTAGTCAGGCTGCGAGAATACAATCGAGCCATCGGACAGGGGCACGTTTACGCCAAGTCCGTTGCGGCGTCCGATGCGCTCGACCTTTCCGCGCAGCGACACGGCGTACGCCGACGTCACCTCGCGACCGTTAGCGGCTGAATAAAGAATCGCTGTGTCACCGAGCCAGCGAGGGAATTCCACGTATCTGCCGTCGTGCGTGAGCTCGGTCCAGCCGGGCATCGGATCGCGCGACGCGCCGCTTACGCGAACGAGTGAATCCCGCCAGTCACGCCAGGCATTCTCGAAGCTGATTCCGAAAACTCTTTTCGCGCGCGCGTTGAGCGACAATGGAAGAATGATCTTGCTCGTCTCGTCGATGAACTTCCCGATCTTGTCCGGGCCGCGCGTTCGCGAGAGGTAGTCGAAGATCAGTCCGCCGTACGCATAAACCGTCTCGCCACCCGGAAATCTGGTCGTCGCCCGAGATATCTCGCTCAATCGCGGAACCCGGTTCGCTTCGGCGACTGCTGCGGCACCGAACAGCAACGCTCCGTACTGATTGACCTTGCCTGA